>CALIJE010000148.1 GCA_938017825.1 uncultured Flavobacteriaceae bacterium | reverse complement strand
GAATATAAAAACGGTGGTAAAAACCTGCATATCAATTACAGCTTTGCTGAAAGTCCGTTTGGAAATTTGATCATCGCTTCGACTTCAAAAGGAATTTGTTCCATAGCGTTTGAAGATTCTGAAGACATCGCATTTGAGCACTTAAAAGCGAAATTTCCGAATGCACTATTCCAAAGAAAATTGGATCTTATGCAACAGAATGCCCTATTCATTTTTCAGAATGATTGGAGCAAACTCAATGAAATTAAACTTCACCTAAAGGGAACCGATTTTCAACTCAAAGTTTGGGAAGGTTTGCTAAAAATACCCATGGGAGGTCTTTCAACCTATGGTAAGTTAGCCAAAGGAATCGGCAAACCGAATGCGTCACGAGCGGTAGGATCTGCCATTGGAAACAATCCTGTGGCCTTTTTGATTCCGTGTCACCGTGTCATACAAGCTACTGGAAATTTTGGCGGTTATATGTGGGGAACCACACGAAAAACGGCCATTATCGGTTGGGAGGCGGCACAGAACCGCTAAGTTCCTAAACACCACAAGATTCGGATTTTTTTAACCACACAGGAGTCTAATCTTTGTAGTCTAATAGAAACAAATCCATATTTATGAAAACATTTATCCTAATTCACGGTTCTTGGCACAGTGCCTGGAACTGGCACAAAGTAACCCCTATATTGGAAAATCAGGGCCATAAGGTTTATGCAATCGATTTGCCCGGTATGGGACGCGATAAAACCCCAATTGAAGAGGTAACCCTAGAAGCCACCGTTGATGGCCTCTGCACGTTTATTGATCGTATTGAAGGCAAGGTCGTCCTCGTTGGCCATAGCAAAAACGGCATTATGATCTCACAAATAGCCGAATACCGCCCTGAAAAAATAGAAAAGCTAATCTATTTGGCAGCGTACCTAATTCCGAACGGAAAATCACAAAAAGAGTATTCGGCCCAAGACACAAAAGGGTGGTTAAAAGGGTATGTTGATATTCACGAAGAATCGAGGTCTCATACCCTACGACCTGAAATTTTCAAGGAAGGTCTTTATCACGATTGCGCCGACGATATTACCGAGATGGCAAAGGTACTATTGGGCCATGAGCCAATTGAATCTGGCATCGCGAAGATGAATTTGACCGAAGAAAACTATGGCAGCGTACCCCGATTCTATATCGAATGTACCGACGACCGGGCGGTTACCCCGTTCATTCAACAAAAAATGTACAGCGAAACACCATGTACCAAGATTTATAAGATGAACACGAGCCATTCACCATTTTTTAGCAAGCCTAAGGAATTATGCGATATATTTTTGGAAATAGCCTATACAAATGAGCAAATAGGTATTGGCCAAGCCGCTGTATGTCTTTAAGGGAAAGTGACTGCCTTTAAGTAACTTTGTAGGAACTACGGCGGAGCAGACTAATGAACATGCATTCTATTCTGAACGCCGTACTTCCTTTATTATAGAATCAAGGGCAATTCATTCTAAAAAACCAAATTATGGCAACAATCAATTCGTATCTGTGCTTTATGGGGAATACCGAGGAGGCGTTCAATTTTTACAAATCGGTGTTCGAGGTTGAATTCGTTGATGGTATAAGACGCTTTGGGGATATGCCCGACAGCGAGCTCATACCAGAAGCGGACAAGCATAAAGTAATGCATGTTGGAATGCCAATTGGGCCTGGTAATTTCCTCATGGGCAACGATCTACTGGAATCGAAAGGGCAATCGCTAACATTTGGGACCAATTATTTCATATCCATTAGTCCAGATAGCAGAGAAGAAGCTACCAAACTATTCAACGGACTTTCATCGGGAGGAACGATAACAACCCCCTTAGGGGATACATTCTGGGGTGCATTTTATGGGGCATTTACAGATAAATTTGGAGTGCATTGGATGGTAAATTATCTTCAACCAGCAAATTAAAAGACCATTCCACTTTTTACCTACTATTTTTTGCTGGAGGCTTATTTTCCATCATCGCCATACACCTAACACTGGTTTGTTGTAAATTGAATGGAATTTTACATCATGAACACAATACAAAAACCACCTCTTCTTAAGCGTTCACTAATATCCCTGCTGATATTGGTTTCCGCATGTACTTTTGCTCAAGACCCTAAAAACAATTCCACGCCAAACTTGCTGCTTGGACAAGGTGATCAACTCATACGCGTAAAAGCAGGACTTGAAGCTGGCGTTCCCCATTTTGTCACTGCCTTGAACGACATCGTACAAAATGCCGATACCGCCCTAGAGCAAGCTGCGGTCAACGTTGTAGACGAAGGCGCCCTGCCCCCTAGCGGCGACCCGCATGACTATTACAGCTATAGTCCGTATTGGTGGCCAGATCCCGTGAATCCCAATGGCCCTTATATTTGGCGCGACGGAGAAGTAAATCCTGATCGGTACACCTCGGATATCTCGCGGATCGAAACTATGGTTTCGAGAGTTACCGCCCTTGTTCCTGCATGGTATTTTACCAACGATGAGCGCTATGCTGAAAGCGCAGCAGAGCAACTTAGAACTTGGTTCCTTGATCCTGCTACAAAGATGAATCCCAATGTGAAGTTCGGCCAAAAACGGCGCGGGCACAATTACAATAGTCCTTCGGGTGTTCTTGAGGCATGGCGAATGCGCTGGGTAATCGATTGTGCGATTCTACTGGAATCCTATGAAGGGTGGACAGAAAAAGATGCAAACGCATTGCGCACTTGGTTTGGCCAATTCGCAAATTGGATGGTAGATAGCCCTACCGGTATCGAAGAGGCCATGCAACCGAACAACCACGGTTCTTGGTATAATGCACAACTGATTCTTTACGCCCTCTATGGTGAAAATTTAGATCTAGCACGCAAACAATTAGATGACATGCCTGCACGCATTTTTGCCCAAGTTTTCATTGATGGCCGCCAACCCCAAGAACTTATTCGTACCCGCTCTCTAAACTATAGCATTTACAACGCCCGTGCCTTAATTACTGTTGCGCGCCTTGGGCAACACCTCAACTACGATCTCTTCGCATATCGCAGTCTAGAAGGGCGCAGTATTAAATTAGCGGTAGACTATATGACACCCTTTATAAGCGGTGATGAGGAATGGCCTATAACACAAATTCGACCGCACAGTAATGGGAGCGCTGCACAGCTATATTGGCAGGCTGCAAAAGGTTTTCAGGATCGAGAATATGCCAAATTGCTGCGCGAATTACCCGAATCGCCACTTCCATCATCGATCGTACAATTGCTCGATCCGCTGCCTGAAGATTGGTAAACCAAACTAGTTGAGACTAACTGGACACATCGTTTATGCAAAAACTAAGCGCATAAAAATCTGTGCACCACAAAAGTAAAGTGCATTGCTTACATCAGTACAAACAGCACAGCTAAGGGAAATCATCAATACCCTAAATCATAAATTTTATCATTGAACTAAATCATTAAAAACCACTGAACAGATGCCCAAAGAGTTAAAATCAACTAGGAAAAAACACTTTCCAATGGGCAAATAAACATATCAAATTTAGTGGCCTGTACTAATGTTTCCATTGTTTCCATACAGTCAAGGGATACCTTTCCTGAAAGAGGGCGTCCTTGTACAATTGAAGAAACCGCGCAACAAGACTTTTGTTTGTACGTTTATTTTTTATGAAGACAAATCGAATTTTCTGTATATTGTGTATTGGCCTCATCTTTTTGGGCTGCAGTACAGATCAGAACAATCAGGAGGAACCTGCTTCAGAAAGTTTCTTGTTCGAAGATGGATTTGAAACCCAAAACAATCTAATAGATGAATTGTTTCCTTCAAATGGAAGTAGATGGTCGTCCATACAGCAAACAGACCCTTCGAACGCCACAAATGAAATTTCAATTAGTACCAATGAATTTTCCGAAGGACAAAATGCACTTCGCTTACTTGCCCAACAATCAGATGATCAATTATCGAAAATAAATATTGAAAAAGGCGGATTAAACATAACATCAGGCGATAAGGTAATCATTAAGGCCAATTTCTATATCAATAGCGCCGAATCATTGGAAAACCTATTGCTCATAGACCTAGAGTGCTGCTCATGTTGGGATCCTACCGTGGGCGATAACTTTGGGGCAGAAAACCAATGTCCTGGAGTACGACTAATGATGTCTGGTGGAAATGACTATCTCTCTATTGAAAGAGGAAAAATATCCGGAACAACACTGCTACAGACAAATTTTTCTTTTCCTAGAAACCAATGGGTAAGCGTTCAATGGGAAATGACCCTTTCGGACTCCGCAGACGGACTTAATCGATTACTGATCAACGGAACGGAGGTCATCAACGAAACTGGAATGAACATGCCCAATGCAGCGGTCTTTAAAGAAGTTTTTCTTAATCAAGGAATTAATTTCACCTTACAAGAACCTATCTTTTACGAACGCGTACAGATTGGAGCAACCGCTAATCCAACAGCGGGCACTATCGAATTATTTGTTGACGACTTTTCAATCAGGGTAGAATAACTGCTGGCTACAACAAGGCGTTTGAGAAATTGCGATTTGAGCCATGATTCAAGTCGCTATCCTTTTTATTTCGTATTTTTCTTTTGGTATAGTAGCCAACTTAGTGCATTGCTAGCCCTACTCACAGCCATTATCGGCAAGCAGAACAAGTAATATGATGATTAACAATCTAATTGAGTTTTTATCATCTTATGGGAAATTATCGGATCGTAGTGTTGAAATTCTGCTAAATCATAATATCATTAAACATTATAAAAAAAATGATGTGCTTTTAGCGGAAGGACAATATGCTACAGAATGTTATTTTGTCTTAAAGGGCTGTTTGAGAAGTTATTATTTGACGGATGACGAAGAAAAAACAACCGCATTTTTTATCGAAAATGAGGCCATTACCCCGGTATCATATGCGACGAACAAGCCTTCTAAATACTTTATTTCGTGCCTTGAAGACGCAATAGTCACCATCGGAAATAAGACGACTACAAAAAGTATTCTAAGCAAGTACCCAGAAATAAATCAGCTCTTTATCAACATTAACGAAGAACAACTTGCATCGAGTCGGGAGAGTTTGGATTCCTATATTAACTTATCACCCGAGAATAGATTCAAAAAATTAGTAGATGAGCGGCCCGATTTAATACAAAGGGTTCCTCAATATCATTTAGCATCGTATCTAGGCATAAAACCTCAATCCCTAAGCCGAATTAAAAAAAGAATCATAAAAAACACCTAGTTTCGATTGTAACTTAAGTGAATGATATTCATAGAATCACATCTTAATTTTGTAGTATGATATTACCAAGGGCTTGTTTCTTGAAAAAAAAATAAGTCCACCATTTTAAGAAACGAATTCTAAAAAGACACCTTATGAAGGCAATTACAAAACATACCTACGGAGGGCCAGAAGTTCTTCGGTTGGAAGAGGTAGAAAAACCAAGCTCGAAAGAAGGTCATTTACTCGTTCAGGTCAAAGCCAATTCTGCAAACCCCGCCGACTGGCATATCTTAAGAGGAGAACCTTTTTTCGCTAGATTTACATTTGGACTATTTAAACCAAAAAATAAAGTACTTGGAGCTGCCTTTTCCGGGATTGTAAAAGAGGTGGCCGAACATGTCACAAAATTCAAAATAGGTGACAAGGTCTTTGGTCATATGTTACAAGGTGGAGCTTTTGCAGAGTTCATTTGTGCCCCTGAAAACTTTTGTGGCCATATGCCTATAGGATCAACATTCGAAGAAATGGCATGCACGCCAATGGCCGGATTAACGGCTCTACAGGCATTGACTACGCATGGCAAACTACAAGAAGGAGAATCGGTCTTGATAAATGGTTCCTCGGGCGGGGTAGGCCATTTTGCCGTACAGATTGCGAAAGCATACGGTGCCCAAGTTACGGCTGTTTGCTCAAGTAGAAATATCGATTTTGTCAAATCCTTGGGCGCTGATGCAGCCATTGCCTACGATCAAGATGACATTCACCAACACGATAAAAAATACGACTTGGTACTGGATACCAGCGGAAACCTAAATTTTGCTGATTTCAAACGACTGGGAGAACGGGGTATTTTGGTTGGGTTTACCACCATGGGCCATATGATGTCTGTCTTGTTTAAGAAGGGGTTTGGTAAATTCCCGCTTCACCAATTTACGGTTGAGGCCAACACCGAAGATTTGAACACCTTAGCAAATCTAATAAAGGAGGGCAAGGTTAAACCATACATTGAAAAGACCTACCCCTCTTCCAAAATTCCAGAGGCCATAGAATATATTGAATCAATGCGCACAAGAGGAAAGGTTTGTATGACATGGGAGCCATGATTAAACCGAATATGCGTTGATCATGATTAAAAAAATTTAACCATGATCTCAATGGCTACGCACCAAGACTAAAATGAAAAACCTCACATCATATTTGACACTCAATTTTAGCTTTTCTCCTTCGGAAATGGAGCAATTATTAGGGTGTTTTGCTTTAAGAACTTTAAAGAAAAAGGATTATTATCTAAAAGAAGGTCAATATTGCAAAAGTGTAGGGTTTATTGAAAAAGGAAATTTCATTTACTACCAAATTGTTAATGGTGAAGAGAAAATATGCGATTTTGCCTTTGAAAATGATTGGGTAACACATTATAAAAGTCTGTTGGGAAACCTCCCCTCTGAAATCAGCATTAAGGCCTTGGAAAATGCTGAGCTATACATATTGAACTTAGACAAAATAGAGCTATTAAGTGAAACATTGCCGAAGGTAAACGCAATCAGAACTACACTGGCAGAGCAATATTTTACCAAATCAACCCAAAGAGCCACAAGTCTTACAAACCTTGATGCAAAAGCCAGGTACCAGGCGCTCTTGAAAGAAATTCCGTTTATTCATCAAAGAGTTCCGCAGTATTATATTGCGAGTTATTTGGGGATAAAACCACAATCATTGAGTAGAATAAGGGCAATGAAATAAGTAGCTAGCCATTTATTCACATAGGTGAACATAAAAGGCACCTACAACGGTCACCTTTGTACCATAATCAAAAATCAAAAGATATGGTACAGTTAATCAAAAATTACAGAAACAGTAAAACTACTACCCAAGGGTTTATCGCTTTATTCAGCTTGCCCCTATACTTCCTAAGCAGTTTTTTTCTAGAAAAAAGCTACGCACTTTCTAAATTCCCCGTTCCATACTTTGAACAGCAGACGTCTTTCGATGCGGCAAAAATGAAAGAATGGTTCGCCTTTATGATGCAAGAGGACACTTTAGGAGTGTATATAAAAACCCAATTCATAGATTTTGCATTTATAACTGCAGTAATTTTGGCAGGCTTTACCGTTTGGACGTTCATTTCGAATTTGCATCCACAAAGTAGTTTTTTCAATAATTGGGGTCAGAAATTTGCTTTTGCCCTACCCCTTGCCGGATTGTTTGATGTTCTTGAGAATATCGTCTCCTTTTTTATGTTGGCCCAACCAGTTGATTTTTCGAACTTTTTGGTCTTTCCATATTCACTATTTGCGGTCATAAAATTTGGATTTTGGTCGATTGCTTTGCTTTGGATTATCGTTTCCCTAA
>CALIJE010000147.1 GCA_938017825.1 uncultured Flavobacteriaceae bacterium | reverse complement strand
GCATTTTTACCTCTTAAAACAGAAACGGACGAAATGGTATTCGGTTTCATTGCAGTGAAGCCCTTGCTCGAATCAAGGATTTGGGTATACCCCTTGATCCCACTTGTAATATGCATAGAATCGAGGTCTTGCTCAATTTCTAAAAAAGTGGAATCTGTATGCATATGCTGCCATTTCGGGAAGTCCCTGTTAGTCAGGGTATAGCTATTGGTAGAGTCGCCTACAAAAGCAAAGAAATCGGTCTTCGCCAGGTCTGAATAATATGCTTCGACACCATTGTCCAAGCTTATCTGGACCTCATTTATAAGACGTTGCCTATTGGCATTGTAATTCTGTACATTCCAGTAGACTTGAATGGTAATTGTTATGACAATGGTAACAATAATGAGGTAAAGTAGATATGTGTAGTTCTGCTGTTTCACAAACCAAAAGTAAGTACAATAATATACTGTTGGGCAATCGCTTAACACACGTTAACATTGGTTAACCTACTTTTCTATTCATCAAACTAAATTTGTAGTGTAATAAATTGTAAAACCATACATATGAAAACGATCGCAACACTACTTCTACTATTTTTTTCGACTCATCTTATAGGACAAGAGTTTACTGGTTTAGCTACCTATAAAACCGATATAAAAATGGAATTTAAAATGGATAGCACCCAAATAAGTAATGACCATATGGATCTTATTGGACAACAGATTTCTTTCATGAACAAAAAGGAGTTTCTATTATCATTCAATAAGTCTGAATCAAATTGGAAAGAACAAGAAAAACTAGACAAACCGGCTAGTAATGCGGGAGGTGTTCAGATTCAAATTGTAGGCATGGGCGGTGGCGCAGACGGACTCCTATATAAGAATACCAAAGACAAGAAAACAATGGAAAGTACCGACGCTTTTGGGAAACTGTTTTTGGTCTCTGGTGAATTGAGTCCGTATGAATGGGAAATGACCTCTGAAACTAAACAAATTGGAAAATATACCTGTTACAAGGCGATTGCGAAGCGGGAAGTTACCCATACCCACAGCTCTGAAGTAAACGGTAAGATAGAGGAAAAGACAGAGAAAAAAATGCAGACCACAATAGCGTGGTATACGCCTGATATCCCCGTTACCCATGGTCCGGAACTGTTTTGGGGCCTTCCGGGATTAATTTTGGAGGTGACCAGTGGAAATAGAATCATGATTTGCACCCAAGTGGTGTTGAACCTTGAGGAAGCGGTAGCGATCGAAGTTCCGACTAAGGGCAAAAAGGTCACACAGGAGGAATACGATGAAATCATGAAAGAGCAAACAGAAAAGATGAGCAAGATGTATGGCGGTAAGAAGAAAAAAGGCAAGAATTCATCTTCATTTAGTATTTCCATAGAAAATTAACAAGTAGAGAATACTGGTCCGTAACACCAAAATCATCAATCAAAAATGAACAGAATTAGCAAAATCCTTTTGGTAGGACTGGTATTCTTTTGCTTTCAATCAAAGGCGCAAAAAGTAATCCTTGAAGGCCAAGTCTTAGATTCGGTGCAAGCACCCCTAGAACTGGCCAATGTAATCGCGATCAATAAGAAGTCGGGTGCAATAGCCTCATACGGAATCACCGATGTTGAAGGCAGGTATCGACTTAACCTTAAAAAAGACAGCCTCTATACCCTTCGCGCAAGTTATCTGGGTTTTGAAACATGGGAAGAGGAATTTTTGGCCAAAGGCGACCAGTCTAAAACGATAGTTTTGAAATCTTCTACCAACGAGCTAGACGGTGTTACTGTAGTGGAGGATTTTCCGGTGACCATTTCAGGGGACACCATTACGTATAAGGCCGATGCGTTCACAACTGGCAAGGAAAAAAAGTTGGAAAACGTACTGGAAGAATTGCCCGGTTTTGAAATTACCGACGAGGGCCAAGTAAAAGTGCAGGGTAAAGAAGTGAGCAAGGTATTGGTAGAGGGAAAGGAATTTTTTGATGGAGATACTAAAATGGCGACAAAGAACATACCTGCAAATGCCGTCGACAAGGTTCAGGTATTACGCGACTATAATGAGATAGGACCGTTGGGCGCAGTTAATGATAGCGATGCCTTGGCCCTTAATATTAAATTGAAAGACGGCAAGAAAAACCTTTGGTTTGGGGATGTTTCTTCAGGACTGGGACCACAAGGGCGTTATATTGCGCATCCTAATATTTTCTATTACTCCCCCAAACTAAATATTAATTTCATCGGCGATGCAAACAATATTGGGGAACAGGCATTTACCTTACAGGATTATTTTAGATTCAACGGTGGTTTTTCGAGCTTGGCACAAAGATCGGGGACATCACTTAATCTTTCAGGTGATGATATTGGGCTGTCTTTACTGCAGAACAATAGAGCCAGAAATATTGACTCCAAATTGGCTGCTTTGAATTTTAATTATAACCCTAACAAACGTTTTAGTTTTTCGGGCTTTGGTATCCTCTCAGGAGTAGAAACCAATCTTTCTAGTCTTTCGCAGCGTACCTATATTCGCGATGAAGGCAACAATATGGAGGAATTGGAGTCGGGCATTTTGCAAAAAAACAGCTCACTTTTACTCAAACTTTCCTCTAAATATACTCCTAATGCCAAATGGTATTTGAGTTATGATGGGTTCATAAAACAGGCCGATATAGAAGATAGAAGTCAGCTTACTTCAGATTTTGTCAATTTCAGCAATGAAATAAGTGCCTTGAATACGAGAGATCCTTTTTCGATTCAACAAACATTGAACGCTTTTTTCGCAAAAGACGATAACAATATTTTTTCGTTCGAATCGAATTATTTGTACAAGCTACAGCGACCAAATTTCGATTTGCTTACTACCCAACGACCCTTTGTGGATAATGTATCTTTGGTGGGTGAAGCACCGTTTAACCTATTTCAAAATAAGGAGGTTGGCACGAATCGTTTTGATGCCGAAATGAATTACTATAAGGTCTTGAATAAAACCAATCATGTTAGTTTCAAAACAGGAATTGGTCTGAACAACCAAAAGTTAAACTCAGCTGTTTCAGAAATTATCAATGGAAATTCAATTGGTCTCGGAACGGAAAACGACTATATAAATGACGCTACTTTCAAATTTCTTGATTTTTACTTCGGCTTGGGGTATAGGGTCAAATGGGGAAAACTAACAATGGGACCCAAACTAAATCTGCACACCTATGACCTAAAGAATACCAACTTTACAGAAACTTCCACATTGAAAAAAACCCTCCTCTTGCCCAGTCTAAATTCTAGATATGAATTTAATAGTTCAAAATCAATTCAGTTGAATTATAGTATTGAGGCCGAATTTTCAGATATACAGAATTTGGCACAGGCTTTTCAGTTATCAGGGTATAACAGTCTTTTTAGGGGTAATCCAAATCTAGAGAATGCTTGGTATCATAATGCAAGCCTGAATTTTATGAATTTTAGCATGTTCACTTTTACGAATATATATGGTGGGCTAACCTATCAAAAGAAATATGATGATATTGGCACGGACTTAAACTTTTTAGGTCTCGATAGGGTTTCTTCACCGGTAAATTTAGACGCACCCAACGAAGTTGTGACTATTTTTGGAAATTATGAACGGCGGTTTCCGTATTGGAAGGGAGCTTTTGAAACACGTGTTACCTTTAATAGATTCAACACGATCATTAACGGCATAGGCGATTTTAACCGCTCGATCAATCAGCAGTATAAATTGGCATTGGAAACACGATTTAAGGAGGCGCCAAATGTAGAGGTCGGATTTGAAAAAATTTATAATGATTATTCAAGTACCAATGTAAAAAGTAGTTTCGTTACGAATAGTCCCTTTATAAATGCCGAAGCATATTTCCTAAAAGGATTCTCAGTTACCGCAGAGTACCAATATAACAACTACAAAAACAAAGCGGGTACCGTAAATAGCACTTATGATTTTTTGAATGCCGCCCTGTATTATCAAAAAGAGGATAGCAAGTGGGAATTTAAGATTTCGGGACTAAATCTTTTGAATACAACTTCCATCCGTCAAGACGGATTTTCGAACAATCTAATTAGTACCTTGACGTATAATGTACAACCGAGATACTTCATGGCAAGTATCAAGTACGAGTTATAAGCTTTTTTAAAGGCAACATATCGAAGTTTTAGGACCTTTAAACAAATCTTTCGCGAAAAGCTTTTGCATCAGAACAATTTTTATACATTTGCTTGCTCAAAATAAGAGGAAGGATTTGACTGATTGCAACCTCTAAACCTGAATTGGTTTCAGGCCTTAAAAATGCTAAAGCAGTTGATGCGACCAACCGTATCGTACTACCTAAAGCGACCCCCGTCAAATTCGTTCTTGAAAAATAAACTAATTATGTCATATTTATTTACATCGGAATCTGTTAGCGAAGGGCACCCTGATAAGGTAGCCGACCAAATAAGCGATGCCTTATTGGATAACTTCTTAGCCTTTGACCCAGAAAGCAAGGTAGCATGTGAAACAATGGTTACCACCGGTCAGGTAATTTTGGCTGGTGAGGTTAAAAGTAATACTTATTTAGATGTGCAAGATATTGCAAGGGGCGTGGTCAATAAAATTGGCTATACCAAAGGGGAATATCAATTTAGCGGTGATAGCTGTGGAGTCATTTCATTGATTCATGAACAGTCGCAAGACATTAACCAAGGTGTTGATCGCGGTAAAAAGGAACAGCAAGGAGCAGGTGATCAAGGAATGATGTTTGGGTATGCCACAAAGGAAACGGCAAATTATATGCCTTTGGCCTTGGACATTTCACATAAAATTCTACAGGTTCTTGCCGATTTAAGAAGAGCCAATAAGCAGATCAAATATTTGAGACCAGATGCAAAGTCTCAAGTAACCATCGAGTATTCAGATGATAACGTGCCGCAGCGGATCGACACCATTGTTGTATCTACCCAGCACGACGCATTCAACAAGAACGATAAGAAAATGCTCGCGCAGATCAAAAAAGATATTGTAGAGATATTAATACCTAGGGTGAAGAAAAAGCTTCCTAAAAAGATTCAGGATCTCTTTGACGATCAAATCAAATATCACATTAACCCAACCGGAAAGTTCGTTATCGGAGGGCCGCATGGTGATACTGGTTTAACAGGAAGAAAAATCATTGTAGATACCTATGGTGGAAAAGGAGCCCATGGTGGGGGTGCTTTTAGTGGTAAAGATCCGAGTAAGGTAGACCGTAGTGCCGCCTATGCCTCTCGGCATATTGCCAAAAACCTTGTGGCTGCCGGTGTGGCCGACGAAATTTTGGTACAGGTGAGCTATGCGATCGGCGTGGTAAAACCAACTTCTATTTTCGTAGATACTTATGGTACGGCCAATGTTAAATTGAGCGATGGGGCCATAGCCAAAAAAGTTGACAAGTTATTTGATATGCGTCCGTTCGCGATCGAAAAGCGCTTAAAACTGAGGAACCCCATTTATTTGGAGTCTGCCGCTTATGGGCACATGGGCAAGGAACCTAAAACCGTTAAGAAAGTTTTTGAATCACCTTATAATGGCCGTGTTGAAAAGGAAGTAGAACTCTTTACTTGGGAAAAACTCGATATGGTAGACAAGGTAAAAACAGCATTTAAGCTATAAGATGTTATAAAAAGTACCGAAAACGGCTGCATTTGTGATGTAGCCGTTTTTTTTTGATATAGATTTCGATTTTTTTCAACTATTGTTAGGATAATACATTTTTCCGTTCTTAATTTGTCAATTCAAAGTTCAAACACGTATTGAATAGTTATCAAGAAAGGTGGAGGGATTAGACCCTATGAAACCTTAGCAACCCTTTGGTCTATAACGAAGAAGGTGCTAAATTCTATCACGCTATAGGCGGGGCAGATAACGAATAACAGATTACGTTCAGTAATCTTTCACTTTCTTATAACTTTTTGATTTAACCTTGCAGCAATGTCGGCAACAAGGGGTTTGGATTTTTTTAATCTATATACAAATTATTAAAATCTTGAATTATGAGTAATCAGAAATTTTCAACAAAAGCATTACATGCCGGACATGACACGGACAATACCCAAGGCACAAGGGCAGTACCTATTTATCAATCTACAGCTTACGTATTCGATGATGCGGATGATGCTGCAGGCCGATTTAATCTGTCGATTCCGAAGTACATTTATACCAGACTGAACAATCCGACAAACGACGTCCTCGAACAGCGTTTGGCAACGTTGGAAGGCGGTATCGCCGCCGTGGCAACTGCTTCGGGAACCGCGGCAATCTCTACAGCTCTTCTAGTGTTGCTCAAAGCAGGTGACCACATCGTTGCTTCGAGCAGTTTGTATGGAGGTACGTATAATCTACTGTCCAATACTTTGCCTAGATTAGGAATTACCACAACTTTTGTTGACCCGGCAGACCCAACGAATTTCGGAAAGGCCGTGAAAGAAAATACGCGGGCGATTTTTGTGGAGTCCCTTGGCAATCCAAAATTGGATGTACTCGATATAAAGGCGATTTCATCTGAGGCCAAAACTGCGAAAATTCCTTTTATCGTCGATAATACGGTGGCTACTCCGGCCCTATTGAATCCCATTGAACACGGGGCAAATATCGTTATTCATTCCCTCACCAAGTACATTAATGGTAATGGTACTTCTTTAGGTGGGGTAATCATCGATGCCGGAACCTTTGATTATGGCAATGGTAAATTTCCGGAATTTACAGAACCTTCACCCGGTTATCATGGGCTGGTTTATCATGAGGTCTTGGGAGCAGCCGCATTTATTGCCAAGGTTCGCATAGAAGGACTGCGAGATTTCGGAGGAGCACCTAGCCCGTTCAACTCATTCCAAATTATTCAAGGCTTGGAAACCTTAGACATACGTATGAAAAAGCATAGTGAAAATGCGTTGGCACTTGCAGAGTGGTTAGAGAGTAGAAATGAGGTCGCTTGGGTCAATTATCCGGGATTGAGCTCTAGTAAATATAAAGCACATGCCGATGCTTATCTCCCAAAAGGGCAAAGCGGTATTGTAACGTTTGGCGTAAAAGGAGGGTTCGACTCCGCTAAGAAAATAGCAGACAATACAAAACTATTTTCCTTGCTAGCGAATATTGGCGATTCCAAGTCATTGATAATTCATCCGGCCAGTACTACCCATCAGCAATTGGATGACGCAGCTCAGGAATCAACGGGAGTTACAAAAGACTTGATACGCCTTTCAGTTGGCTTAGAAGATATTCAAGATTTGAAAACAGATTTAGAAGAGGCTTTCGCCACAATTGATAAGTCGGTTTTCGCCTAAAAACTAGTTATCCCTTTGGCTTTGCTCAGTCCCCAAATTGGGAGGCTGAGCCGAGTCGAAGCCATCATTAAAATCGACGAGTCAAATGCTCCACCATCTAAAAATAAAGAATTACAAAACACTAAGCGGTGTCACGCAGCACGTCGACTTGTCGTACCAATTATTTGGTAAGGAGTTGCATGCTGCACCTATTGTTTTGGTCAACCATGCCCTGACCGGCAACTCGAATGTCTGCGGCGATGCTGGTTGGTGGTCCTCATTGATTGGTGATTATAAATGCATCGATACCAAAAAATACACAGTGCTTTCGTTCAATATTCCCGGGAATGGGTATGACAAATTCATTATTGATAACTATAAGGATTTTGTAGCGGGTGATATTGCACATATTTTTTTAGAGGGATTAAAACAACTGGAAATCAGTCGTCTGTTCGCAATTATTGGTGGGTCATTGGGTGGAGGAATTGCTTGGGAAATGGCAGCACTACAACCGAAGTTGACCCAGCACTTGATTCCTGTCGCCTCTGATTGGAAATCGACTGATTGGTTGATTGCAAATTGCCAAATTCAAGAACAATTTTTGGTCAATTCGAAACAGCCGGTTCACGATGCACGAATGCATGCCATGCTCTGCTATCGCACGCCCGAATCTTTTAAAGAACGTTTTCATAGAAGTACCAATGATAAATTGCAAGTGTTCAATGTAGAGAGCTGGTTGCTACATCATGGTGAAAAATTACAAGAGCGTTTTCAACTGTCTGCCTATAAGTTGATGAACCAGCTTCTCAAAACAATAGATGTGACCAGAGATGGGGATGAGAATTTCAACCGGCTGCAAAATAGCGACACCAATATTCATATCATAGGGGTCAACTCTGATTTGTTTTTTACCGCAAAAGAGAATAAGGCTACGTTTAAACAACTCGCTCAGGCCAATAGCAATGTCACCTATGGGGAAATACAGTCATTACATGGGCATGATGCCTTTTTGATCGAGTTCGAACAGCTTCAAAAGATACTGCATCCCGTTTTCAATGAGCATAAAAAGACCGAAGGCATAAAAGTCCTCAAATTTGGAGGTAAATCGCTGAGCAACGGTGAAGGTTTAGAACGTGTTCTAGAGATCATTACCTCTAAAATAAAGCAAGGTGAAAACATTGCAGTGGTACTTTCGGCCAGGCAAAAAGGTACGGATCAATTAGAAGAAATACTTCAAAAAGCCGCCATTGGGGAGGATTACAAGTCGCTTTTTGAGGATTTTGAAAAGTATCAGCAACATACCTATGCCAATATTGATCTTGCCAAAGAATTTAAAAATCTTGCTAAACTGTTTGAGGGCGTTTCTTTGGTAGGGGACTATAGTGCAAAAGTAAAAGATGAGATTCTGGCCCATGGCGAACTGATCTCAGCCAAACTGATTACTAAATTGTTAATTGGTAAAGAGGTCAAGGCGGTTTTATTAGATTCTAGAGAGTTCATCATTACCGATGATTCATTTGGTGATGCCATGGTACTGGAGTCAATTTCGAAAAGTAGATTTCAGGCTACCTTACAAGGGTTATCTCATGATAGTGTTCCTATTATCACAGGATTTATCGGGGCGACAGAAAAAGGTGAAACAACAACATTGGGTCGAAATGGGAGTAATTATTCTGCGGCCTTATTGGCAAGTTTTTTAGATGCCGTTGAACTTCAAAACTATACCCATGTAGATGGCATTTTTACCGCTAACCCAGATATGGTGCCCGATGCCAAACGGCTGTCAAACGTTTCGTATGCCGAAGCAAACGAACTGGCCAATTTTGGGACCACCATACTCCATGCAAAGACCATTATTCCGTTAATAGAAAAGAATATTCCCTTACGAATATTAAATACCTATAACGATGATAATGAGGGTACACTCATAAGTGCTAAATCAAGTAAAGAAGGTATTAAATCGCTTTCGGTGACCGAAGATGTGTCCCTAATAAATCTTGAAGGTAGAGGACTGCTTGGAAAAGTAGGTATTGACGCAAGAATATTTAGGGCGCTAGAGGAGAATAACGTTAATGTGAGTATCATTTCCCAAGGATCTTCTGAACGCGGTATTGGTTTGATTGTAAATAAAAGTAACGCTAAGAAGGCGAAAAAAGCCTTGGATAAAGAATTTTCAAGTGACTATAAGGCGAAAGACATCAATACGATAACCGTTGTTGATGAGGTGTCGGTAGTGTCGATTGTGGGTCAAGATCTGAGTTCGTTTCACAAACCGTACAATGCACTGATTAAGAACAGGATCATCCCGTTGTTATTTAACAATACTGTTTCTGGAAAGAATGTGAGCATAGTGGTTAAGAAAGCCGATTTAATAAAAGCCTTGAATGTAATGCACGGTCAAATATTCGGAATTAGCAAAAAGGTTAACCTTGCAATATTCGGTCATGGTAATGTAGGAGGTACGCTCATCGACCAAATTTTGAAATCCTCTGATATGATTGCCAAACGAAAGGGTATAGATCTTAATGTATTCGCCGTTGCCAATTCGCGAAAACTGTTGTTGAATAGAAAAGGAATTCCGAAGTCGTGGAAGTCTTCAATTAAGACCAAAGGAATCAGTTATGAAGTTGAGGACATTTTTGAATACGCCAAAGCGAACCATTTAGAAAACCTAATCGTAGTAGACAATACTGCGAGTCAAGACTTTGTGGCCCATTACTTTGATTTCGTAGAAAACGGATTTGACCTGGTATCCTCAAATAAAATTGCAAATACATTAGGCTTTGATTATTACCAATTGCTGCGTGAAGAGTTGCTGAAAAACCAAAAACAGTATTTGTATGAGACCAATGTCGGCGCAGGCTTACCATTAATTGACACCATAAAATTGTTACATCTTTCTGGTGAAAACATCACCAGAATAAAAGGGGTTTTCTCTGGGTCGTTAAGCTATATTTTCAATACGTTTTCCGAAGTCAATGTGCCTTTTTCACAGATATTAAAAGATGCCATGCACAAAGGCTTTACAGAACCTGATCCTAGGGAAGACCTTTCCGGAAATGATGTGGGGCGGAAATTACTGATTTTGGCCCGTGAGTTGGATTTAAGAAACGAATTCTCGGATATCAAAATTCAAAACTTGATTCCTGAGCAATTGCAAAAGGGAGAAACAGAGCATTTTCTCAAGAATTTGGGAATGTTGGATGATAAGTTCAATGAAATAAAAAAGAACCAAAAAGATGGTTATGTACTACGCTATGTAGGTGACCTTCATGGAAATCTTCAAAAGGAAAAGGGCCTTTTGGATGTGAAATTGGTTTCAGTACCAAAGGAAAGTGCTTTGGGCCAGGTAAAGGGCTCTGACTCGATCATTGAAATTTATACCGAATCGTACGGTGAAAACCCACTCGTGATTCAAGGCGCCGGAGCCGGCGCTGCAGTTACAGCCCGCGGGGTTTTTGGAGATATTTTAAGAATAGCAGAAAAAGGATAATGAACAATAAATTCGAAACGAATGCCATACGAACGCAATTGGCGCGTTCACAGAACTTGGAGCACTCGGTGCCAATGTACTTGACTTCTAGTTTTGTTTTTGAAGATGCCGAAGATATGAGGGCTTCTTTTGCGGAAGAAAAAGAACGAAATATCTACTCAAGATATTCGAATCCAAATTCATCCGAGTTCATAGATAAAGTATGCCAAATGGAAGGGGCCGAGGCCGGTTTTGCATTTGCCTCTGGCATGGCCGCTGTCTTTTCGACCTTTGCGGCACTATTGGAGAGTGGAGATCATATACTCTCTGCAAGAAGTATTTTCGGGTCCACACATGCACTCTTTAACAACTTTTTCCCAAAATGGAATATTTCGCATTCGTATTTTAAGATAAATGAATTGGAGACGATTGAAGAATTGATTACGCCCCATACAAAAATTCTGTATGCAGAATCGCCAACGAATCCAGGAGTGGATATTTTGGATTTGGAAGCATTGGGGAATATCGCCAAAAAGCATAAGCTGATTTTGATTATTGACAATTGTTTTGCCTCCCCCTATTTGCAGCAACCCATAAAATACGGTGCAGACTTGGTCATTCACTCGGGCACAAAACTAATGGACGGGCAAGGAAGGGTTTTGGCAGGGGTAACAGTAGGCAATTCTATATTGATCGATAAAATATATCGTTTTTCTAGAATGAGCGGCCCGGCACTATCCCCTTTTAACGCTTGGGTGCTATCTAAGAGCTTGGAGACGCTAGCCGTGCGAGTGGATAGGCATTGCGAAAACGCCTTGAAATTAGCAGAATTTTTGGAGGGCCATGATAAAGTCAACTGGGTACGTTATCCTTTTTTGAAATCACATCCGAAATATGAAATCGCCAAAAAGCAAATGAAAGCCGGCGGCTGTGTAGTGGCATTTGAAGTAAAGGGCGGGCTCGAAGCGGGTCAGCAATTTTTCGATAGCATAAAGCTCCTTTCCTTATCTGCAAATCTGGGAGATTCTAGAAGTATTGTAACACATCCGGCATCGACAACCCATAGTAAGCTAACCGAACAGGAAAGAGCCGAGACGGGCATTACCGATGGTATGGTACGGGTTTCTGTAGGGCTTGAACATATTGATGATATTATAGGGGATATTACACAGGCTTTGAGCTAAACAACTGATTTCAACAATAGGAAATACAGATTTAGGGCATTTCATGTGAGGTACTAATTGGTTCGGCCAGAAAAAGATCTAGTGGGCGTTACTGAGCGAATTCCTATAATTTTCAACACAAAGGAATGGTCGTATTACCACAGCCTATTCAAAGCCGATCTTCCGAATTCCTTCATGACTTATTTTTATGGCCTCCAATGGCTCTATTCCAAAGGTCCTATCTTGTTCTACTAGATAGTACAGCATGCCTGATTTTTCTTTTTCGGCAAGAATTCGTGAAAAATCAATGGTGCCTTTTCCGACCGGTGCAAATTTGCCTTCATCATCCATATCCTTGACATGCCACATAATAAAGCGACCAGGATATTTATTAAAGTAGGCTAGGGGGTCGGCTCCGGCTTTTGTAACCCAAAACAAGTCCATTTGAAAATTTACCAGATCCGGATTGCAATTCTCAAGTAAATAATCGATCGGTACGATGCCGTCCTCATCCTTTTTAAATTCAAAATCGTGATTGTGGTAGAGCAACTTGAGTCCGGCTGCGTGTGCTTTTTCCCCTAACTTATCCAAGATTTCCGCAAGGTTTTTGGCCCCGCCGGTCATGCTCATGGTACTGGTGGCATTATCATAATTAAATAGACCCATTGGTGGTATCGGAACCACGAAATACTCAAAACCAGCCGCCTTTGCGTGCGCCATCTCCGTTTCAGCATTATCCAGGGTAACACTACTCTGGTGTGTGCTGATAGGATTAAGATTGAGTTCTTTTAGATAGGTCTTGAAATCTTCTGGTGACATTCCATAATACGTGCCATTATCATAACCTGCAGCTTCGATGTTTTGATAGCCTAGTTCCGCGACGGTTTTTAAAGTGGCTTTGGCATCATCCCCCATGGCATCGCGCACCGTATACAAGGCCAAACCGCCTAATTGAGAATTCTCTTTACTTACTTCAGCTGAAGTAGCATCCTCTGTTTCTGAGGCTTCTTTAGATGTATTGCCAGTATTCTTGCATGACACAAAGCACAGCAGAACCATTACAAGGATTTGTGGTGCTATGAATGATTTTTTCATTTTAATATGTTTTAAATTATCGGTCGTAATTGTTTTGGGAAGGTATAAAATAAAATTTGCACCAAAGGCAAAAATTTTGACAGACAGACGATATCCAATTCATGAATCACATTATTTTTAAGCGTAAAAAAGCACATTAATCTGGGAGACCAATGCTGATTTTAAATGCGCATTGTTGATATGACCGCGGCGGCATCTAATCGAGAAAGGTATTTTTTTCTACTGAAAGCCAATTTTTCCTTTTTCATGGCTCTGCGGTAATTCATGGCTACAGCATCAAATTTCAGATGCAACTCTTCGGTAAAATCAAAAGGCACTTGTTGTGGTCTCTGAGATTCTACGATGCGTTTATCTTGATCAAAAATGACGCGTTCAAAATCCTGTAAAATGGTATCCGGTTCGTCATGGTCATAGTTTCGGCCAATGATACAGAATCCTCGGCACTTGTCATGTGAAATAGGCTGTGAAACAAAAAAATAGACCATACCTTTTGCTCCTCCCCACCCTAATCGCAAAACGATCGTATAAGGTAAATGTAATTCATATTCACTTTTTCGTTCGGGCTTCACAACTTCCTCATTGGCGAAAATCGGAAAATCATCACTGTTCGTTGCTTCGGGCCGGACCACTGAATAATGTAAAACGGCATCCGCTACTAAAACCTTGCATTCTGGTACTTTTGGGCGCTCAGGGTCGCCTAATAATCCAGGATGCACCCAAGGAAAATGACCAAAATCTGTGAAATTCTCTACCTGTCTAGAACTATCGCTTTTCCAGTCGAAAGGGCCGGTATTGACCCATTTCCAATCAGCGCTTGTATATTCAGGAACATTAGGGAGGTTGTAAACAGGATCGTTTAAGGCAACCCATACCAACCCGAATTTTTCCTGGCAATGATACTTTGGGGTCTTTGCCTTAGATGGGATGTCGGCGTTGGGAGCCTGTGGGATTTTGACACAATCTCCAGTCTTATCGAACTCCCATGCATGATAAGGGCATACCAGGCAATCATCTTTGATCCATCCCAAAGACAAAGCCGTGCCCCGATGAATACAAACGTCGCGCATGGCATGCACAGTTCCATCGGAGGTACGCCAAACTACGACGGGTTCATCCAATAAAATGGTTCCCAAGGGTTTGTCGTTTTTGAGTTCATGGCTATATCCCACAGGATGCCAACAAGCAAAAAGTTTTTTCGGAAAAAGTGCATGATAAAAATCCATAGCTATCGATAAGGAATTGAATGTTATAAATATAGAGGATTGTATGTAAACTCTCTTGATAGTAGGCGAAGAGGTGTTCTCTTTCCCATTTTCCCTATCTTCGTTCCATGCTCTCCAAAAAGACCAAATACGGACTCAAAGCCTTGACGTTTCTGGCTTCCCAGAAAGTTAAGCAACCTGTTCAGATTGCTGAAATAGCCAAGCAGGAAAATATCTCGCAAAAATTTTTGGAAAGTATTTTACTCTCGTTGAGAAAAACGGGTTTTCTTGGTTCAAAAAAAGGCAAGGGCGGGGGGTACTACTTGATCAAAGAACCAAAAGAAATTTTTATGACCGATGTGATGCGGGTTCTTGAAGGCCCTATTGCTATGGTACCCTGCGTAAGTCTTAATTTCTATGAGCAATGCGATGATTGTCCTGATGAGGATTCATGTGCGGTACACATGCTCATGCTCAAAGTGAGGGATGCCAATTTGAAGGTATACCGAAATACTTCGTTAGCCGATTTGACCGGCTGAGTTTTCTGTTGTTTAACATAAATATCATTGACTTTCTTTTAAAATACCCTGCCATAAATTATTAATCTACTAATTCTATAGGGTAAATGTTAAATTTGGAATGAGAATTCTTTTCCGACAGTATATTTGCGTTACATTTGTTTATCCTATTAAATACATAGGATAATTAGATTAATAAATATTGGAATGATACTCGATCAGGTAGTACTACAAAATAAGGACGCTAAGGGCAAGTATGCGAAGCATAAAAAATCAGACACACCCATTAGAAGCATTGCCAAGGCGATTAGTTGGCGCATCATCGGAACTTTAGATACGCTATTGATATCTTTTCTCCTCACAGGTGAAGTAGTTATAGCGGCATCTATCGCGTCAATAGATTTTGTTACCAAAATGTTCCTCTATTTTTTTCATGAAAGACTGTGGAACAAAATAAACTGGGGAAAATAGGATTATGGACATTACAGAAGCTCAAATTGCAGAATTGAATCGTCAATTTAAAGGAAGTGCACCCGAAGGAGTTATTTCATGGGCGATTAAAAATGCGCAGAATCCTGTTGTAACTACTAATTTCAGACCTTATGAAGCTGCTTTATTGAACGCGCTTGCCGCGGTGAAAAATGATATAAAGGTGATATGGTGCGATACGGGTTACAATACACGAGACACTTATAAGCATGCAACCGAACTCATAGAACAAATGACGTTGAATGTTCATTTGTATGTTCCTAAACAGACAACCGCCCATCGCGATTTGCTCTTAGGAATACCTCAAATAGACGATCCCGAACATGCTAAGTTTACTGAACAAGTAAAGCTAGAACCCTTTCGTAGGGCTATGAAAGAGCATCAACCTGATGTGTGGTTTACCAATCTTAGGAAAGGACAAACTGCCCTTCGTGATTCCTTGGATATCTTAAGCTTAAGCGGTGACGGAATTTTAAAGGTGAGTCCGTTTTATCATTGGAGCGATGCCCAACTCGATGCGTATTTAGCAGCACGAAAACTACCGAACGAACACAATTACTATGACCCAACGAAAGTACTGGCGAATCGTGAATGTGGCTTGCATACCTAATTGACTCAAAATGAACAGAAACACATCACATATTAATCCGTTAGAAAGCGAAGCCATCTATATTTTTAGGGAGGTAGCCGCACAATTCGAAAGGCCCGTACTCTTATTTTCCGGAGGGAAGGATTCAATAACTTTGGTGAGATTAGCACAGAAAGCTTTTTGGCCGGCAAAAATTCCGTTTCCATTAATGCATATTGATACAGGCCACAACTTCGCAGAAACCATAGCCTTTCGAGACAAACTTGTGGCCGATCATGGATTGGAATTGATCGTTCGCAAAGTACAGGATTCTATAGATGCCGGAAAGGTAAAAGAAGAATCTGGGAAATATTCAAGTCGAAATTCCCTGCAAACGACCACCCTATTGGATGCCATTGAAGAATTCAAATTCGACGCATGCATTGGCGGGGCCAGAAGGGATGAGGAAAAAGCTAGGGCGAAAGAACGTATTTTTTCTGTCCGTGACGATTTTGGGCAGTGGGATGAAAAAAGTCAGCGCCCTGAACTTTTTGATATGTTAAATGGTCAAATCAAGCTAGGACAGAATGTTCGGGTTTTTCCGATTTCGAACTGGACCGAACTAGACGTTTGGTCTTATATTGAACGGGAAAAGATCGAAATTCCGTCTATTTATTTTGCACATAAGCGAAAGGTCTTTTTAAGAGACGGATTGATTTGGTCTCATTCAGATTATGTCTTCCAAGAAGAAGATGAGGAAGTTTTGGAGCGAATGGTGCGATTTAGAACTGTTGGCGATATTAGCTGCACGGCGGCCGTTTTGTCTGAAGCCGCTGATATCGAATCAGTCGTCAAAGAAATAAGGAATTCTACCCTTTCAGAGCGAGGTGCTCGAATCGATGATAAGCGTTCTGAAGCGGCAATGGAAAAGAGGAAACAACAAGGATATTTTTAAAGTTGGAGTTCGACCTTGCAGTATACATTACAAAAGTGATGTTTCCGCATACGAATGCCAGTAAGTGAATTCAGATACATATGGACGTACTAAAAATAGCAACAGCAGGAAGTGTAGACGATGGCAAGAGCACCTTAATCGGTCGCTTGTTATATGATACCAAATCGTTAACCACCGATAAGCTGGAAGCCATTGAAAAAACAAGCAAACAAAAAGGATATGACTATCTAGATTTGTCATTGGCAACCGATGGTCTGGTTGCTGAACGCGAACAGGGAATCACGATTGATGTCGCCCACATCTACTTTTCAACCGCAAAGAAGAGTTTTATTATAGCGGATACACCAGGGCATGTAGAATACACTCGAAACATGGTTACGGGGGCATCTACTTCCCAGGCGGCAATTATTTTGATCGATGCCCGTAAAGGAGTCATAGAACAGACCAGTCGTCATTTTTTTATTGCGAATCTTTTGCGCGTCAAGGAAGTAGTCGTTGCGATAAATAAGATGGATCTGGTTGATTTTTCTGAAGACAGGTATAACGCTATTAAGGCCGATTTCGAAGAATTAATGCAGAAACGCGATTATGAAGAACAAAAAATAACATGTATTCCGGTAAGTGCATTAAAAGGAGATAATGTGGTCAATACATCAGAACAAACACCATGGTATCATGGTCCTACTTTGCTGGAACATCTCGAAGCTTTGGATATGGCTGCGGTATCGAATAGCGGTACCCCTAGATTTCCGGTGCAATATGTAATTCGACCCAAGACCAAGGATTTTCACGATTTCAGAGGTTTTGCAGGTAAGGTTTATGGGGGAATATTGAATGTCGGGGATGAGGTGGTAGCATTGCCATCGCAAACTAGATCAAAAATCAAGGCCATTTATGTTTATAATCAGCAGTGTGAATCTGCGGCGAGGCGTTCGTCTGTGACCATTACACTAGAAGATGAAATTAACGTGAGTAGGGGAGATATGTTGGTAAAAGCAAATGATTTACCGAGGATTGAAAAAGAATTTACGGCCACTATTTCATGGATGGATCAAAAGCAACTACAACCCGGTACTACTTATGTTCTGCAACATGGTATTCGCAAAGTTTTGGCCAAAGTAGCCACTATTCATCATAGAATAAGGCCAGATTATTCCGGAATCGATGAAGGTGCAAATGCACTAGAAATGAACGATATAGCACAAGTATCCTTTAAATTGAACAAGCCTATCTTTTGTGATGCGTTTAAAAAGCATAGAACAAATGGTTCGTTTATATTGATAGATTCACAATCGAATAATACCGTGGGCGCAGGATTTATACAGTAAATCATAGTACATGGTTTCGAAAAGTAGCTCAATTACAGTAGTTAGGTTTCATAAAACCCTATAAAACCCATCGGATTAATTGAATACAAATTATACATTAACCTTAAGTAGTTCATACCAATAAAGAATGCAAAGTTTTAGAACAGAAATAGAGAACCCGATAGTAGAAAAAGACATCCTTGAATTGGAGCGCAAGATTCGGGAATTTCAAAAAGGGAATGTCGATGAAGAAAAATTTCGCAGTTTACGTTTGGCACGTGGCGTATATGGTCAGCGTCAACAAGGGGTGCAAATGATACGTATTAAACTTCCGTACGGCAAAGTAAGTTCTAAACAACTAAAACGAATTTGTGACGTATCCGATCAATATTCTACCGGGCGCCTGCATATCACAACACGACAAGATATTCAAATTCATTATGTTGACTTGAATCGTACACCACAGTTATGGGCAGAACTAGAAAAGGATGAGGTTACCTTGAGGGAAGCTTGTGGGAATACGGTTCGCAATGTAACGGCAAGTGAGACGGCGGGCATTGATGTCGATGAACCTTTTGATGTTTCCCCTTATGCAGATGCGTTGTTCAAGTACTTTTTAAGAAACCCGATAAGTCAAGAAATGGGTCGAAAATTCAAAGTCTCTTTTTCTGCCAGCGATGCAGATACCGGTCTTTCATACATGCATGATTTAGGTTTTATAGCCAAAATCCAAAACGGTGTAAAAGGTTTCAAAGTACTTATTGGTGGAGGCTTGGGTTCACAACCTCGACATGCCGATGTGCTTTTTGAATTTTTGGCCGCTGATCGGATTATTCCTCTAATGGACGGTGTAATTCGTGTTTTTGACCGCTACGGTGAGCGAATAAGTAGGGCCAAGGCAAGAATGAAATTCCTATTGAAAGACATTGGCTTAGATGGTTTCAAGTTGTTGTTACAGGCTGAACAAAAAGCGGTCCCCTTAAAAAGTATTCCCATTGATGCCTTGGCCTATCCAAAGATAAGGGTAGATCATAAAGACGTTCCTGAAGTTCGAATAAAAGACACACATGCTTTCGAAAATTGGAAAGCTACCAATCTTGTACGACAGAAGCAGGCTGGATATGTCGCTATTGGCATCAAAGTGCTCCTTGGCGATTTTTATACGGACAAGGCCAGATTACTGGCAGACTTGGTTCAAGAATATGCTGCCGGTGAGCTTCGTTTATCACTGCGGCAGAACATTTTGATTCCTTTTGTAAGAGAGGAACTTGTGCCCTTCTTTTACACCCAATTGGAGAAGTTGGGTTTTGCACGGTTGGGGTATAATAAAGCACTTGATATAACTGCCTGTCCTGGTACGGATACTTGTAACTTAGGTATTGCCAGCAGTACGGGAATTGCAGAAAAATTGGAACAGGTCATCGAAACCGAATATCCAGACTACATAAACAATCCCGATGTCGTCATTAAAATTAGTGGCTGTATGAACGCCTGTGGTCAGCATAACATGGCCAATATTGGGTTTCAGGGTATGAGCATTCGTACCAAAAATAAATTGGTTGCCCCGGCATTACAGGTTTTGCTGGGTGGGGGAAATGAGGGTAATGGTCAAGGTCGATTTGCAGATAAGGTTGTTAAGATCCCTAGTAAAAGAGGACCCGCTGCTTTACGCTTAATTCTCGATGATTTTGAGGCCAACGGCAAGGGCAGTTCGTATGCCGATTATTATGCTGAAAAGGGCGAACATTATTTTTACGATTTTTTAAAGCCCTTAACCATAGTTGATAACTTGGCCCAGGAAGATTTCATTGATTGGGGCAATACCGAAAAATATAGAAAAGAGATCGGTATTGGGGAATGTGCTGGTGTTGTCATTGATTTAATCGCTACGCTTTTATTGGAGAGTGAAGAGAAAATACAGCATGCCGAGGAAGCTTTACTTGCACAAAAATGGGCGGCAAGTATTTATTACTCTTATGCCTCTATGGTGAATTCTGCCAAGGCTCTACTGACCGCTGAAAAAACCAAAACGAATACTCATGCCAGCATCATTAAAGATTTTGATGAAAAATTCATAGCCTCTGGAAGAATTGCGCTTTCAAAAAGTTATGAGGAAATGGTTTTACAATTGAACAAAAATGAACCTTCAAAAACTTTTGCACAGCGTTATTTGAAAGATGCAAAAGGGGTTCTTGAAAGGATACAGGCTCACAGAAAATTAGAATTACAAGATGTATAGGGTGCCAAAATTAACTGTTGTTGGGGCGGGGCCGGGCGATATTGAATTGATGACCCTGAAGGGGGTAAAGGCGCTTCGCAATGCGAATGTAGTGATGTACGATGCTTTGGCGGCAATCGAATTATTGGGCTTTGCGCCACAGGCCGAACATATTTTTGTGGGCAAACGTAAAGGATGCTATTCCTATCAACAAAAACAAATCAATGAATTGATCGTACAAAGGGCCAGGCAAGGCAAAAATGTCGTACGCTTAAAAGGCGGCGATCCTTTTGTCTTCGGGAGGGGAGCGGAAGAAATGGAATATGCGGCATCTCATGGCCTAGAGGTAGCCTTTGTACCTGGCATATCATCATGCTTGTCCGTTCCTGCGGCACAGCATATTCCGGTTACCAAACGGGGTTCTTCAGAAAGTTTTTGGGTCATCACTGGAACGACCATGGAACACAAATTATCAGAAGATGTGCGATTGGCGGCTCGGTCTAATGCTACCGTGGTCATCTTAATGGGAATGTCGAAGCTCCCACAAATTATATCAACTTTTAATGAAGAGGGAAAAGCGGAATTACCGGTGGCAATAATACAGAATGGAACCAGAGCCGATGAAAAGGTTGGTATAGGTACCGTATCAACCATACTAAAGGAAGTTGAAAAGAAGCAATTGACGAATCCTGCAATCATCATTATCGGTGAAGTCGTTCAGCATCGGAATCAAATCAAAGCTCTACAACAAAAGTATAGTGAACCTAATGTCTTGAACTGAATATGGAACGCAATAATTTGTATCCCATTTTTTTAAAAGCTGAGAAACTGCACATTCTAATTGTGGGCGGAGGAAATGTTGCAGAGGAAAAATTGACTTTTTTAACCAAATCAAGTCCAGATGCGACGGTCACGATGGTAGCACCGATGTTTAGAGAGGCAACTACAGCATTGGCATTAAAATATCGGGTAGAATTACGAACCGATTCCTATCACCCCAAATATTTGATAGGCAAGGATTTGGTTATCGTTACAACCGATGACCCTGAGGTCAATATTCAAATATTTACCGACTGTAGGTCGATTAATAAACTAGTGAATGTGGCCGATAACCCGCCTTATTGCGATTTTTATATGGGCGGAATTGTCACAAAAGGCAATGTCAAAATAGCCATATCTACTAATGGACAATCGCCTACTACCGCTAAACGTCTTCGGCAGTTTTTTGAGGAAATACTTCCTGAGAATATTAACAAAATGGTTCAGAATCTCAATATTTATAGAAAAACACTTAAGGGCGATTTTGAAGAAAAAGTGGCTAAAATGAACGAAATCACTGAAAAATTAATCGAAAAAGGCTAAAAAAGAGCAAAAAATGATAAAAACAGATATCTTAATAATTGGGGCAGGCCCTACAGGACTCTTTACGGTCTTCGAGGCCGGATTGCTAAAATTGAAATGCCATTTGATCGATGCATTGCCTCAAACCGGAGGTCAGTGTTCAGAAATTTATCCGAAGAAACCCATTTACGATATTCCCGCTTTTCCCGAAATATTGGCGGGAGATTTGGTGCTTAAACTGATGGAGCAAATTAAGCCTTTTGAAGCGGGCTATACGCTGGGAGAACGCGCTGAAACTCTCGATAAACAAGAAGATGGATCCTATATTGTTACAACCAATAAAGGAACAAAGCACCAAGCCCCAATTGTTGTAATTGCGGGCGGCCTCGGTTCTTTTGAACCTCGAAAACCACCAATTGAGAACATAAAGGATTTTGAGGATAAAGGGGTGGCGTATATGGTAAAGGACCCGGAAGTATACCGGGATAAAAAAGTAGTTATTGCCGGAGGCGGTGATTCTGCCTTGGACTGGGCCATTTATTTAAACAACATAGCTGAAGAAGTTACATTGGTACATCGCAGAAATGAATTTCGTGGCGCATTGGATTCTGTTGAGAAGGCATCGGAACTGGCCAAGTTGGGAAGAATAAAATTGTTTACCAAGGCCGAAGTAGTAAAGCTTTATGGAGGTGATAAGTTAGATGCTGTTGTGCTGAAACACAATGATGCCGATAAGGGGGAAACGTATTTGGAAGTCGACAATTTCATACCATTGTTTGGATTGTCGCCAAAACTAGGACCTATTGCAGATTGGGGACTCGAAATAGAAAAGAATGCCATAAAAGTCAACAATGCGAAAGATTACCAAACGAATCTTCCTGGCGTTTTTGCCATTGGTGATGTAAATACCTATGAAGGCAAATTGAAATTGATTCTATCTGGTTTTCATGAGGCCGCGGTAATGTGCCAGTACGCCTACCAAATTATTAACCCTGGTAAACGCTATGTAATGAAGTATACCACGGTAGGTGGTGTGGAAGGGTTCGACGGTACTAAGAAAGAAGCCAAAAAAGAGGTTGTGCAGCGAATCATCTAAAATATGAACAAAGCTAGTGCAGTAGACGAATCCTCCAATTAACAATTTTGGGGGTTTCTTTCGTGCAGTTCATCCAAGAACTTGTAAAAACAACCGACTTTACTTGTTTTTAATGGACTTGTAACCTTACTTTGCAGCCAGTTCATTTAAAAATCTGAAATTGTTATCAAGAAAGGTGGAGGGATTAGACCCTTTGAAGCCTTAGCAACCCTTTGGTATATCTCGGAGACTTTCCGATGCCTAAGTAGGTGCTACATTCTATCCATTTTCGAGTGGACAGATAACCAAAAAGACAATGGTCTTTATCTATTTCCTTACTTGATATGTGATGTTTTAAAATTTCGATTTTCCTACGAGGTGAATTGAATGTTGATTTATGATTGAAATATGAAAGATATTAGAGCCGTAATGAAGGAACGAATTTTAGTGTTGGATGGTGCTATGGGTACCATGTTACAACGCTACAAATTTCAAGAAGAAGACTTTCGCGCTGAGCGTTTTAAAGACTGGAAACATCCGTTACAGGGCAATAACGATCTTTTGTCACTTACTCAGCCAAAAGCGATTGCCGAAGTACATGCCAAATACTTTGAAGCTGGCGCCGACATTGTTGAGACCAATACTTTTTCAGGAACTACTATCGCGATGGCCGATTACCATATGGAAGATTTGGTGTATGAACTCAATTACGAATCAGCTAAAATCGCAAAAAGAGTTGCAGCTGAGTTTACTGCCAAAGAGCCGCATAAACCAAGATTTGTTGCAGGCAGTATGGGCCCAACAAATAAGACGGCCAGCATGTCCCCTGATGTAAATGACCCAGGGTTCAGGGCCGTTTCCTTTGATGAATTACGCATTGCATACAAGGAACAGGCCGAGGCGCTGATCGATGGGGGCGCTGATCTACTTTTGGTGGAAACCATTTTTGATACCCTGAATGCCAAAGCTGCATTGTTCGCTATAGAAGAAGTAAAAGAAGAAAGGAACATCGATATTCCCATTATGGTAAGTGGTACGATTACAGATGCCTCAGGGAGAACCTTATCAGGGCAAACTGCCGAGGCTTTTTTGATATCCATTTCGCATATTCCGATTTTGACCGTAGGGTTCAATTGCGCATTGGGTGCAAGCCAATTGGTACCGCATCTAGAGGTGTTGTCCAATAAGACTGACTTTGGCGTATCGGCACACCCTAATGCAGGATTGCCGAATGCCTTTGGCGAATATGATGAGTCTCCAGAGCAAATGGCGGCTCAGATAAAAGAGTATGTAGAGAAAGGTTTGGTAAATATCGTTGGGGGATGTTGCGGTACAACTCCACCTCATATTAAGGCGATTGCCGAATTGGTCAAAGAATTTCAACCAAGGCAAATGATTTTAGAAACGGAATAGAATGGTCGATAGCAAACCAAAATATTTGAAGCTTAGCGGATTGGAGCCTTTGGTCGTTACTCCTGATAGTAATTTTATAAATGTTGGGGAACGAACCAATGTAGCCGGTTCAAAGAAGTTTCTAAGGCTTATTAAGGAAGAGAAGTTTGAGGAGGCCTTGGATGTGGCGCGTCATCAAGTAGAAGGGGGTGCACAAATTATTGATATAAATATGGATGATGGCTTGATCGATGGCAAGGAAGCCATGGTCAAATTCTTGAATCTGGTGATCGCGGAACCCGATATCGCTCGGGTACCCATTATGATCGATAGTTCTAAATGGGACATAATCGAAGCTGGCTTGCAGGTGGTGCAGGGTAAGTGCGTGGTGAATTCGATTAGCTTAAAAGAAGGGGAGGAAGAATTTATTCATCATGCGAAATTGATAAAAAGATACGGTGCCGCAGTAATTGTGATGGCTTTTGATGAAGTTGGGCAGGCCGATAATTATGAAAGACGACTGGAAATCTCAAAGCGTTCTTATGACATTTTGGTGAACAGGGTTGGCTTTGCACCAGAGGATATTATTTTCGACTTAAACATTTTCCCGGTTGCTACCGGAATGGACGAGCATAAATTGAATGCCTTAGATTTTATAAACGCAACCAAATGGGTACGGGAAAATCTTCCGCATTGCAGTGTGAGCGGTGGTGTGAGTAATGTGTCGTTTTCATTTCGTGGAAATAACCCCGTACGCGAGGCGATGCATTCCGTATTTCTATACCATGCGATCAAGGCAGGGATGAACATGGGCATTGTTAACCCGACCATGCTAGAAGTCTATGATGATATTCCCAAAGATCTATTGGAGCATGTAGAGGATGTGATGCTTAATAGGCGAGACGATGCGACCGAACGCCTGCTAGATTTTGCCGAATCGGTTGTTGGTACGGCCAAAGAAAGTAAAGTTGATCTTTCTTGGCGTGAAGAGCCACTTCAAAACCGAATAACCAGGGCTTTGGTAAAGGGTATAGATCAATATATTGTTGAAGATGTAGAGGAAGCAAGAACTGCGGCCGACAAACCTATCGAAGTTATTGAAGGGAATTTGATGACCGGAATGAATGTAGTAGGGGATCTATTTGGTAGTGGAAAAATGTTTTTGCCCCAAGTGGTAAAGTCCGCCAGGGTTATGAAAAAAGCGGTAGCATACTTATTGCCGTATATTGAGGAAGAGAAACTAAAAAACCCGAAAGAAACAGATGCCGACGGGGTTGGTAAAATTCTCATGGCTACTGTAAAGGGCGATGTTCATGATATCGGAAAAAATATTGTAAGCGTTGTTCTTGCATGTAATAATTATGAAATCGTTGACCTTGGCGTTATGGTGCCTCCCGAAAAAATCATAGCCGAGGCGATTGCCCATAATGTAGATGTTATTGGACTTAGTGGCTTGATCACACCTTCTTTGGATGAGATGGTGCATTTGGCAAAGGAAATGGAACGTAAGAATTTTAGTGTTCCCCTTTTGATCGGAGGTGCGACTACCAGTAAGGCGCACACGGCAGTAAAAATAGATCCGCAATACAGTCAGGCAGTAGTTCATGTAAACGATGCATCTAGAGCGGTGACCGTAGTGGGAGATTTGTTACAAAAAGATACCTCTGAAGCCTATAAAAAATCAATTAAGGCAGATTATGATGTATTCCGCGACAAATTTTTGAAGAGAGCCGAAAAAAAAGAATATAAATCTATCGAGGCCGCTCGGAACAATAAGTTTCAAATTGACTGGAATACAACTAAGATAGTACGGCCCAACAATCTGGGAATTCAAATAATTGAGGATTTTGAATTGGAAGAACTTATCGATTTTATTGATTGGACACCCTTTTTCAGAAGCTGGGAACTGCATGGCAAGTATCCCGATATTTTGTCAGATGATGTAGTGGGCGAACAGGCTACGGACCTATTCAATGATGCCCAGAAAATGTTAAAGCGTGTTATTGCCGAAAAGCAATTGAAGGCCAAAGCCATTTTTGGCTTATTCCCAGCCAATACCGTGAATGATGATGACATTGAGATTCAATCAGAAAAACCTGCTGTATTTAGAACCCTGCGCCAGCAGCTTCAACGACGAGAGGGTGTTGTCGATTTCGCATTGGCCGACTTTGTTGCACCGAAGGTAAGTGGCAAACAGGATTATATGGGTTGCTTCTGTGTCTCCACCGGTTTCGGTACGGCTGAATTGGCCGAGGCTTATGAGAAAGAGTTGGATGATTATAGCTCGATCATGATAAAGGCTCTGGCTGACCGATTAGCGGAGGCTTTTGCGGAGTATTTGCATAAACAGGTGCGTACCATACATTGGGGTTATGCTGCGGATGAAGAGTTGAGCAATGAAGAATTAATCAAAGAATCCTATAAGGGAATTCGACCCGCCCCAGGTTACCCTGCCTGTCCGGATCATCTTGAAAAACAAACCATTTGGGAAGTGTTACAAGTAGCTGAGAAAATAGGCGTTACATTGACCGAAAGTCTGGCCATGTGGCCGGCTGCTTCGGTTAGCGGTTATTATTTCGGTAACCAAGAGGCGCGCTACTTTGGATTGGGTAAAATTAAAGAAGATCAGGTTCAAGATTTTGCTCAAAGAAAGGGCATTTCGGTGGAGGAGGCGACAAAATGGCTGGCTCCCAATATTGCAGATGACTAGAAATAATCGATACACCTATCGTAACCAGCGACCAAGTTGATAGTATGAAGATAACAGACCACATTAAAGAAGCAAAAGGCAAAACACTGTTTTCCTTTGAGATTATTCCTCCGGTAAAAGGACGAAGTATTCAAGAACTATACGATAACATAGATCCCTTAATGGAGTTCAATCCACCTTTTATCGATGTGACGACTTCACGTGAGGAGTATGTATATATAGATCGCGACGGCCTGTTGGATAAAAAAATTACTCGTATGCGCCCTGGGACGCTAGGTATATGTGCGTCCATAAAGCACAAGTACGATGTTGATACTGTACCGCACGTGCTTTGTGGTGGATTTACAAAGGAAGAAACCGAATACCTTTTGGTAGATTGTCATTATTTGGGCATAGATAATATTATGGCACTTCGAGGAGACGCCATGCGCGAGGAAAAGTATTTTCAGCCTACCAAAGGTGGACATGAATACGCCATTGGGCTGGTGTCCCAGGTGCAAGCCTTGAACTGTGGCAACTACCTGCACGACACCATGGAAACCGATAATTGTGCAGACTTCTGTATTGGGGTGGCGGGTTACCCAGAAAAACATTTAGAGGCGCCCTCCTTGAAGTCTGACCTAAAAAGACTTAAAGAAAAGGTAGATGCAGGGGCAGACTACGTAGTTACCCAGATGTTCTTTGACAACAAAAAGTATTTTGAATTCCTTGCCGCCGCCAAGGATATGGGAATTGATGTGCCTATTATTCCAGGGATAAAGCCTATTGCGGTCAAACGCCATTTACAGTTACTGCCACAAGTATTCCGCATAGATTTGCCGCAAGATTTGATCGATGCGGTCGATGCCTGTGCAAATAACAAGGAGGTAAGACAAGTAGGAGTAGAATGGGCAATTGCGCAGTCAAAGGAACTTAAGGAGGCCGGAGTACCTGTATTACATTATTATTCGATGGGCAAATCAGATAATGTGCACGCCATAGCTAAATCACTTTTCTAGCATCCTGAAATAGAAAAGCAACATAAGCTCAAGACCAGGAATTCGTTCGACCACCCACTTTTTGTCGGTTGAATTTTGTAGCTCGTATTTCATACTTACCTTTACACCCCATGAGCCTAAGGGTATTTCTCTTATTTCTTTTTTTTACAGCTTGGTGTTCTTCCCAAGAAGAGAAAACGAAGCAGTACTATTCTTTTGATGCCAGCGCATTTTACGGATCGATCATTTTACATAATCCGGATATTAATCATTTGATTACCGAACATCCAGAAGGCTTTTTGTTGGCCTATAACCGAAAAACCTTTGGTGAAGAATTGTGGCAGCAGGGTTTTAATTATCCGGATTTAGGGGCCTCTTTTATTTACCATAATTCGAATAATTCTACCTTGGGAGATAATTACGGCTTATATGCCCATTTTAACTTCTATTTTCTGAAAAGGAACTTGCAATTCCGCATTGGGCAAGGTGTTTCTTTTGCGACCAATCCTTATGACAAGGACGAAAATTTCAGGAACAATGCCTATGGCTCCAAATTCTTGAGCTCTACTTTTTTGATGTTGAACTATCAAAGGGAAAATATATTCAAAGGCCTGGGGGTAACAGCCGGAATATCTGTTATGCACTATTCAAATGCCAATGTAAAAGCTCCCAATACCTCTACCAATACACTGGCCCTGAATTTTGGCTTGGTGTATACTTTGGCTGAAGAGGAACCGGAGTACATCCTCAGAAAGAAGGAAAAAGTTTCAGAGCCCTTTCGGTATAACGTTGTTTTGCGCACAGGAATAAACGAAAGCGATAATATTGGTTCAGGACAATTTCCGTTCTATATTTTTTCTGCCTATGCCGATAAAAGACTGAGTAGAAAAAGTGCGATACAATTGGGTGCTGATGCCTTCTTTAGTAACTTTTTGAAAGAATTGATTCGGTTTCAGTCGGTTTCTTTTCCAGAGAACAATATTGCTGCCGATACGGATTATAAACGAGCAGGGATCTTCGTAGGTCACGAACTGTTCATCAATAAGTTATCCATAGAAACTCAGCTGGGCTATTATTTTTATTACCCTTATGACTTTGAGGGAAGGGTGTATAATCGTTTTAGTTTGAAGCGGTATTTTGGTGAAAAGGTGTTCGGAGTGGTGAGCTTAAAATCTCATGGAGCAGCGGCAGAAGCAGTAGAATTTGGTATAGGAATACGATTATGAAAAAAAGGGTACTACATAGCAATCTATTTATGCCTGAAGTCTTTGCAGCACATTTGTGGCAAGACCGTGTATCGACCATTCTTTTAGTGTTAGTTACTTTGTTCTTCTCTAGTTGCAATTCTGAGTCAGCGCCAGACTGCTTCCAATCTGCTGGGAAAATTGTTCGGCAGCAAATAGATGTTCCCGTATTTACAAAGATTACGGTCTTTGAAAATGTGAGTCTAATTTTGAAGCAAGGCGAAGAGCAAAAAGTGGAAATTGAGACCGGACAAAATTTGTTGGAAGAAGTGAACGCTAGGGTCGAGGGGGACCGATTGCTTTTGACCGATACCAACGATTGTAATTTTGTTCGAGACTATGGGCTTACTAAGGTTTTTGTGACTTCCCCGAATCTAGATGAAATAAGGAGCAGTACCGGTTTGGCTATTGAGAGCGATGGTATTTTGGGTTTTGACAGACTCACTCTTTATTCTGAGAGTTTTCTTAATCCCGAATCGGAAACTACCGATGGTCTTTTTGATTTGGAATTGGATACTGAAAACCTTTCCATAATTGTAAATGGTATTACCTATTTCAAACTGAGAGGAAACACGACCAATCTGAATCTAAATATAGCCGCCGGGGATTCACGCATCGATGCAGAGAACCTAGTTGCGCAGTCGGTACAACTAAACCATAGGGGGTCTAATGATATGTTTGTGAATCCCCGCGTAGCCATTACCGGTCAAATACGTGGTACAGGAGACGTCATCAGTTTCAATAGGCCTGCGCAAATTGAGGTAGCGGAACTATACAAAGGAAAGCTCATTTTTAAATAGGATCACCTGTGTACATCTAACTCGATATGAAATCGATAGGCAATTTCTTCAGAAATTTTTTTGGCACACGAACAGATTTGGGTTCTAATCTAAAAGGCGTTGAAAAGGCCGATGCACTCCTGCAAGAAATAATTACCAACAATAAGGTGCCTGGAATAGGAATTACCGTCTTGAAACAGGGGGAGAAGCTATTGGAGAAGGGCTATGGTTATGCCGATATGGAAGAAAAAGTTCATATCGATCCTGAAAAGACAATTTTTCGAATAGCCAGTATTTCGAAGCCTATCGCCGCAACGGCATTGGCCCATATGGTTTACGATGGTTTAATTGATTTAGATAGTTCATTTTATACGTATGTACCTTATTTTCCGAGGAAGAAATGGGACTTTACCATACGACAATTGGCTGGTCATACTGCAGGAATTAGAGGTTACCGCGGTACAGAATACGGCCTCAATAAGCCGTATACTATCAAGCAGGGTATTGAGATTTTTAAAGATGATGATCTGCGTTTCGAACCGGGTACGGACTATCTTTATAATAGTTATGATTGGGTGCTGATTTCGCTGGCCATGCAGGAAGTAAGTGGTGTTCCTTTCGAAGAATATGTTCGCCATAAAGTGCTGCAACCATTGGGAATGTTAGATACGTTTGAACCCAATGCTAAGTCGATGACGGCCAACAATAAAGCTTCTCAATTGACTTCATTCTATTCAAAAAACAAGTTTGGCTTTAGAAGGGCAATACCCGTAAATAATTATTTTAAACTAGCCGGCGGCGGATACCTATCCACTACCAAAGATATTGCCAAATTCGGACAAGCAATATTAGATGGTAACATGCTGCACAAAGAAACCCTTGATCAGTTCCTTACTTCTGAAAGGATCAATGGCAAAGCGACCTACTATGGTCTAGGTTGGCAGGTTAGTGAGGATCAGAAAGGACGGGCCTATTATGGGCATATTGGTAATGGGGTAGGCGGTTACTCCAATTTTTTTGTTTATCCCGAACAGCGGATGGTCATTGCCATTCTCGTGAATTGTACAAATCCCGATATTCAATCGGAATTAGATGAGGTAATCGATGCCGTGTTTGATAAGGGCAGCCTAAGCTGAAATTTCATACGGCGATTAAATTCACCATTTTGTTTAACTTTTATTCAATTTTCCTTAACAAAGAGTTAAATGTGACAGACTTGGTTTTGGTTTTCCTTACATTCGATAAAAAGAAAAATGCTATGAAAAACCTAAAAAAATTAATCCTTGTTACACTAGTTGCTATGTTTGCTTCAAATTTAAGTGCCCAGGAAATTACTATGTTCCAAGGAGCTTGGGGTTTTGAATTTTACCAAGACAAAGACAAACTCAGTTTTAAGGAAATGAACAAGATTATGACAGAAAGTGTCGTAGCTGAAATGCATTGGCAGAAATCTAAAAAACAGCTCATTGGAGGTATGGCTGTTGGGGCCGTAAATTTTGGTTCGGCAATTTGGTTTTTAGTGAATGACCGTGACGGCAAAAGTGTCACTGCACCTGCGATTACGTTTTTAGGTACCGGACTTGTGAGTTCGTTTTTATATAAATCGGCCATGAAAAATAAGAAAAGGGCTATTTTGGAATACAACGATGCACTAGATAAGCAAACAAGTTTTCGCCTCGTACCCACAAGTAACGAAAATGGACTTGGGTTAGCCCTAAAGTTTTAACGTGTAAGCTCAGTAAACAAACTTTCTAGATTTTTATTCTTGGTACTAAGTTGTAAAGTTTTCAATTGATTGTCGTGCGCAAAGTCAAATACTGCGGGTCGCATATCAGTTGAGGTACTAAATTTGATTTCATAGAGAAAACCGCTGATGTTTTTAACTTCGGTTACATGGGGAAGTTTGCGCAGAAAAGCTTCCTCAACACGGTAATCGAATTCTACTTCGATAATTTGTTCATCAGCTTCTCTTAGATCGCTCAGTTTTCTGTCTGCGACCAAAGTTCCTTTATTGATGATCAATACCCTGTCGCATACTGCTTCGACCTCTTTCATAATATGGGTAGATAACAGAATGGTTTTTTCTTTTCCTATTTCCTTAATAAGTTTTCGAATTTCCAATAATTGGTTTGGATCAAGTCCGGTTGTGGGCTCATCTAGAATTAAGACCTCGGGATCATGCAATAGGGCAGCGGCAAGGCCCACCCGTTGTCGGTAGCCTTTTGAAAGCTGTCCTATTTTCTTATGTGATTCTTGAGCGAGTCCGGTTTGAGCAATGACCTGGCTAATTTTTGAGGTGTTGGTCTTGTATACATTGGCATTGAAGGCCAGGTATTCTTTTACATACATGTCTAAATAAAGGGGGTTGTGTTCCGGTAGATACCCCACGCTTTTTTTGACATTCTTTACATCCGAACGAACATCAAATGAATTTACGATGGCTTCGCCGCTATCCGCTCTATGATAGGTAGTCAGTATCTTCATCATGGTCGACTTGCCGGCTCCATTTGGACCCAGAAACCCCACAATTTCTCCTTTTTTTAACGAAAATGAAACATCGTTTAAGGCTGTTTGCGACCCAAAGGCTTTTGTGATATTAGTGACCGTTATTGACATTTTATGTAATATTTCACCAAAAATAAGCAATAAAATATGCTGCCAGAATTTGATTTTTCAATTTTATGCTTACTTTAGCCATTCAGAATTTAGATTATGATAAAGCAATATTTCTGGAACCGTTTCTTTTTTTACTTCTTTTTTAAGAGAAGCACGAGGCTGTTGTAGTATATTGAAATCGAAAATATAATATGGAAGTCTCGCAAAAAGCGAGACTTTTTTTATTTAACAATATGAGTTTAAATATCGCCATACAGGGAATTAAGGGATCCAATCATCATCAGGTGGTGCGCGAGTACTTTGGAGATGATACTCCATTGGTCGAATGCATGTCGTTCGATTCCTTGGTAGATTCGCTGTTGGACGGTACAGCGAGCAAAGGGGTAATGGCCATAGAAAACTCTATAGCGGGATCAATAATTCCAAATTACAATTTGATCTACCATAATAGGTTGCACATCATAGGGGAGCACTATCTCAATATCAATCACCATATGATGGTATTGAAAGGCCAAGAAATCAAGGATATTGAGGAAGTGCATTCACATCCCATGGCGCTGCTGCAGTGTAAGGAGTTTTTGCGAAAACACCCTCATATTAAAATGGTCGAAGATGCCGATACGGCGGAGACGGCCAAACGAATTCAGGATAAACAGCTGAAAAACATTGCAGCCATAGCTCCTGAGGTGGCGGCCGATTTGTATGGTTTGGACATCGTAGCGCCGAACATACAAACCATACAAAACAACGCGACCCGCTTTATTATTGTAAAAACAAAGAACAAGGAACTTCCAAAGGCAGAAATCAACAAGGCCTCAATTCGCTTTCTAACCGATCATAAACGCGGTAGTTTGGCCGCTATGCTTAACGTAATGAGTGATTGCAATTTGAACTTGACAAAAATTCAAAGCCTACCTATTATCGAAACCCCTTGGAAATATGCCTTCTTTGTAGATGTGACTTTTGACGGATTTGCCAATTTTGAAAAAGCAAAATCGCTCTTGAACATCATGTCTGAAGATTTTAAAGTATTGGGCGAATATAAAAATGCAAGATCATGATACGCACTGCTGAGCGTTTACATACCGTCGAAGAATATTATTTCTCTAAAAAAATGAGAGAGGTTCGCGGCTTGATTGCCGAAGGACGTCCGATAATCAATATGGGGATAGGAAGTCCAGATTTGGCGCCGTCGCCACAAATTATTGAGGCTATTCAAAATGCAGTGATTGAGGATAACGCGCACCAATACCAAAGTTATCAGGGTATTCCTGAGCTTCGTAGCGCAATAGCAGATTTTTATAGGATAAAGTTTAAGGTAGTTGTCGATGCGCAGACCGAGATTTTGCCCTTAATGGGTTCCAAGGAAGGAATAATGCATATCAGTATGGCCTTCTTGAATGAAGGAGACGAGGTATTGATTCCTAATCCAGGCTATCCTACCTATTCTTCGGTGACCAAACTAGTGGGAGCAATACCAAAGTATTACAATCTTCAAGCAAATAATGATTGGTTTCCAGATTTAGCTGCGCTAGAGGAACAAGACTTATCAAAGATTAAGATCATGTGGGTGAATTATCCCCACATGCCCACAGGTGCCTCTGCAAGTGAAAGTCAATTTGCCGCTTTGATCACCTTTGCCCGAAGAAATGACATTTTATTGGTAAATGACAACCCTTACAGTTTCATTTTAAATGATAACCCAATAAGTATTTTGTCGGTTGAGGGTTCTTATGACGTTGCCCTTGAACTGAATTCCTTGAGTAAGACCTTTAGTATGGCCGGATGGCGGGTCGGAATGGTCTTAGGAAGTGCAGACCACATCAATGCCGTATTAAAGGTTAAAAGCAATATGGATTCTGGGATGTTTTACGGCATTCAAAAAGGAGCCGTAAGTGCATTGAAAAGCAAGCAAGAATGGTTTGATCAATTAGACATGATCTACGCCTCTAGAAGACAATTGATATTTGAATTGGCCGATATCTTAAATTGTACCTATGATGTAAATACGGTGGGCATGTTCGTTTGGGCTAAACTTCCCCCTGGGAGCGGATCGGCAGAATCGTTTATCGACAAAGTGCTGTACGATAAAAACATTTTTATTACACCAGGAACTATTTTTGGAAGTAATGGGGAAGGTTACCTCCGTTTTTCGCTCTGCGTAACACAAGAAAAAATTAAAGAAGCTATAGATCGGTTTTAAGATGAATGTATTTGTAATCGGTATCGGATTAATTGGGGGTTCTTTTGCCAAAGATATTAAGCGCCTACGGCCTAACGCCAAAATTTATGGTATTGACACAAATGCCTCGCATTTAGACGAAGCACTAGAGTTGAATATTATCGATTACAAATCGAGCTACTCGGAATTGTCGGAGGCCGATATGGTCATCGTTAGTATTCCTGTAGATGTTCTATTGACTGAAATACCAAAAATTCTTGATGCTGTAAATGATAATTGCGTGGTCTTTGATGGTGGTTCTACCAAAAGCCTTATTTGCAAAACCCTTGAAGATCACCCCAAAAGAAGAAACTATTTGGCTTCACACCCAATTGCAGGAACAGAATTTTCAGGCCCGTCGGCCGCACTTGAAAATTTGTACAATGGCAAAACCAATATCATTTGTGAGGTAGAAAAAACCGCCTTTAAACTGCAGGAAAAAGCTTTGGAGCTTTTTCAAGAAATGGGCATGCGCATTCGGTACATGAATCCAGAAGCTCATGACAAGCACATTGCCTATGTTTCTCATTTATCTCATATCAGTTCTTTTATGTTGGGCAAAACGGTAATCGAAAAAGAAAAAAACGAGCGCGATATTTTTGACATGGCCGGCAGTGGTTTTGAAAGTACGGTTCGCTTGGCAAAAAGTTCCCCAGCCATGTGGACACCGATTTTCGAACAGAACAAAACCAATGTCGTAGAAACTCTGGAGGAATACATCAGTAATCTTGAAGCCTTTAAAGAACTATTGCTAAAAGACGATTTTAAAGGTATCTACAACGAAATGAACGACACCAATAAGATTAAGGAGATTTTAAACGGAATACCACTTAACAAAAAAATAGAATAGTAAATCAATTAAAATGAAGAATACAAAGGAAATGAGATCATGGTTGGACGATTTGGGATTGGATCATCCACTAGTCATAGCAGGGCCATGTAGTGCTGAAACTGAAGAACAAGTTCTTGGAATAGCGCATAGTCTTAAAGATACCGATGTCAACTATTACAGGGCAGGTATTTGGAAACCAAGAACACGCCCAGGTAATTTTGAGGGCGTTGGTGCCTTAGGATTAAAGTGGCTCCAAAAAGTAAGAACCGAAACTGGTTTAAAAACGGCCACTGAAGTGGCCAATAGGGCACATGTAGAATTGGCCTTGGAACATGATATCGATTTGTTGTGGATCGGTGCACGCTCAACGGTTAGCCCATTTATCATGCAGGAACTTGCAGATGCCTTAAAAGGTACCGATAAGATCGTTTTGGTCAAGAATCCGGTAAACCCTGATTTGGCTTTATGGCTCGGAGGAATTGAACGTTTGCATTCCGCTGGAATTAAGAAGTTGGGTGCTATTCATAGGGGTTTTTCCACTTATGAGAAAAGCAAGTACAGAAATATTCCCGAGTGGCAATTGGCGATCGAATTTCAAAATAGATTTCCGGACTTGCCTTTGATCAATGATCCTTCACATATAACAGGCAAGCGCGATATGATTTTTGATGTATCACAGACCGCTTTGGATTTGAATTTTGATGGATTAATGATAGAAACACATCATGATCCCGATAATGCCTGGAGCGATGCTGCCCAGCAAGTAACACCAGATCGTTTGGTACAGATTATGAGAGATTTGAGAATACGAAAAGAAACTGACCCGGAAGCAGAGTATACTAGTCAATTGAGTGGTTTAAGAGCCCAAATCGATGTTATCGACAATCAGTTGATCGATACCATGGGCAAGCGAATGAAGGTTGCCGATGATATTGGAAAATTAAAAAAGACACGAAATGTTGCGGTCTTGCAATCTAATCGTTGGAACGAGATTCTGGGCAAAATGATTTTGGAAGGCGAGTCAAAAGGGTTAAGCGAGGAGTTCGTATTGCGAATGTTTAAGGCAATTCACCAAGAATCGATCAATCATCAAGAAAAAATCATCAAAGCCTAGTAAGGAATGGTGTAATGTAAAATCCGCTATCATTTTTTGATAGCGGATTTTTATTTTGAATAAGTAGCCCGCGGGCCTCTGCCTATTCTTTCTTAAAAATGTAACGGGTTATGAATAGACCTTGTCCGTCGTCGCCACCGGCATTTGCCTCAACACCGCTGGTTACGAACACAAGTTCCCAACCCTCTTTAACCATTGCTGTGAGCTTAGACGAAATAACGGCATCGTTCGCAGCAATGTTTTGAAAACGTATTCCTCCAATATTATAAAAATTGAGCAATTTGGTCTCCTCGAAATTCTTCACCCGAATATCACCCCTTTTTGATTTGTTGCGCGTGTTGTCTTCAGCGGTTTGAGTGGTCGTATATTCATCAAAGTTTTTCTCTTCTTGAGCATCTACGATTCTTGAACGGCCTAGACCATTAGGTACGATCGATTCAACACTGGTGATAACCTTGATTTGTTGTGCGCTAATTTCCGTGGTAGCAAGTAAAATTAGACTTGCTAGCAATACGATTTTCTTCATGATATGTTTTTTATGTGTTTGTAGTAAGAGACAAGCTTCGTTCGCTAGGGTTGCATGTTCTCATATTTTTTGATGTCTTTAGTATAATAAACAATTTGTTAGTCCTGTTTAAAGACAGTAATTTAAAACTATTCCCTTTCTTTGTAGGGCAAATATGATGCATGATAGGAACCGTCTATAAATCTACTGGAAGTTGGTATACCGTTAAATCGGAGGATGGTGATTTTTACGATTGTAGAATAAAGGGTAAGTTTCGTATTCAAGGCATAAAAAGTACGAATCCGGTAGCTGTTGGTGATGTGGTCGAATTTGAATTAGAGGAACTTGGAGACGTAAAGGTAGGTACCATATCAGGTATTGAGGAACGTCGTAATTATATTATTCGTAAATCGGTCAACCTGTCGAAGCAAACCCATATTATCGCTTCTAATTTGGACGTCGTTTTTTTATTGATCACTCTGAACAATCCGACGACCTACACCATTTTTATCGACCGATTTTTGGCCACCGCTGAGGCCTATGACGTACCTGCGGTCTTGCTTTTCAATAAAATAGATTCGTATACTGAAGAAGAACTGGGTGAGGTAAAGTTTATGGCATCCCTTTATCGCGAAATTGGGTATACCTGCATTGGTATTTCTGCAAAAAATGGCAAGAATATTGATCAAGTAAAAGACCTAATGCACAAAAAAACCAGCATGTTCGCCGGGCATTCAGGAGCTGGTAAGTCGACATTGGTCAATGCTATCGCCCCAGAACTCAACTTAAGAACGGCCACAATTTCGGAACAACATGCACAAGGGCAACACACCACTACCTTTGCGGAAATGTTCGATTTGCCATTCGATGCAAGAATAATAGATACTCCTGGTATAAAGGGTTTTGGTATTGTTGATATGGATACCGATGAAATTGGAGATTACTTTCCTGAGATCTTTAGGTTGAAAGAGCATTGTAAATTCAATAATTGTTTGCATATAGATGAACCTAAATGTGCCATTAAAGATGCCCTAGAGAATGAAAAAGTCTCTTGGAGTCGTTATCGAAGCTATGTTCAAATGGTCACAGGAGAAGAAGAAAATTATAGAACCGATATACACGGCAACAAAAAGTGAGAGCAATTATTCAGCGAGTATCAAAGGCAAGTGTTGCGGTTGATGGAAAACGAATCGCTCAAATTGAGCATGGACTGCTTGTTCTATTAGGTATTGAAAATGAAGATGCCCTGTCTGATATTCAATGGCTTGCAAGAAAAATCGCAAATCTTAGAATATTTAACGATGGCGATGGGGTCATGAATCGATCTCTTATAGAAATCGATGGCGATGCCATTGTTGTAAGTCAGTTTACGCTTCATGCCAGTACAAAAAAAGGCAATCGCCCGTCTTATTTAAAGGCGGCTCGTCCAGAGCTGGCCACCCCACTATACGAGCAATTCGTACATCGGTTGGAAACGGAATTAGGCAAAAAGGTAGGAACGGGAATCTTTGGGGCAGATATGAAGGTAGCATTACTGAACGACGGCCCGGTTACCATTAGTATAGATACCAAGGCTAGGGAATGATAGTTCTTTTTTTTATGTTTGACATAAGAAATGTAGGATTTTTTCGTTTTTTCTTACGACCAAACACCAACCAATGCGTACTTTTTTTCCTCTAAGTTTTCTCCTTTTTTCAGTCTTTGTATTTTCCCAGAACAGCAATTATCAGTCTCTTATTTTAGACAAGGTGCTTACAGAGAATGCGAATGCCGTAGTGCGATTGGACTATATGGATATTCAATTGGCCTCTCATAAATCAATGAAGTATACCGTGCATCAGGTGGTAACGGTGCTAAATAAGCAGGGTAGGCAGCATGCCAGGACGCATGTGCGTTATGATAAGGAATCTAAAATACAACGCATTGAGGCATTCGTGTATGACCGTACAGGAAAAGAAATTGATCACTTTAAGAAAAAGGATTTTAATGATGTGAGTGCTGCCGATGGCTTTTCATTATATGTAGATGATCGTGCATTACAATTGCGTTATACCCCGGTTCAATACCCGTATACCATGGAATTTAAATATGAGGTAGAAACTACTGATACGGCCTTTTTCCCTCCCTGGTATTTTTTGTCAGGGTATATGATCAGTACTGAGAAAAGTCATTATGCCATTACCTATGGATCAGATGATATTAAACCGGAAATAAAAAAACACAATCTAGAGGATCTTGATATTACTGAAACTGAGACACCAGGTAAAATAGTTTTTGAAACCAAGAACATTCCGGCCGTGAAGGCAGAAAGTTTGAGTCCCTCTTTTCGCAAAATAGCTCCAAGACTTTCTGTACGCTTAAAAAAATTTAATCTGAAAGGACAGGAGGCCACTGTAAACAATTGGAAAGATTTTGGAATTTGGATGGATCGGGCATTGTTGAAAGATCGGGCCGTACTTAATGAGGCGACGGTTCAGAAAGCGAAAGACTTGGTTAAGAATGTTACCGATGATTTGGAAAAGGCCAAGATTATTTACCAATACGTGCAAGATAATACCAGATATATAAGTGTACAAATAGGCATTGGGGGATGGAAACCCATTAGTGCAATCGATGTTGATCGGGTAAAGTACGGTGATTGTAAGGGCCTTTCAAATTATACGCATGCGCTTTTAAAAGCTGTTGATGTTGCTTCGTACTATACCGTAATTCAAGCGGGTAGCCAAAAGGTAGACTTCGATCCAGACTTTGCCGCTATGCAAGGAAATCATGCGATTTTGGCCATCCCATACAACGACCAATATTACTGGATAGATTGTACCTCACAAACACATCCTTTCGGATTTGTAGGTGATTTTACGGATGATCGAAAAGCGCTGGTGGTCACCCCGGAAGGTGGTAAAATTGTAAAGACGGTTGCATATTTGAACGAACAAAACTACCAAAAGACCAAGGCGGAATACAGCCTATCGGCAGAAGGCAATATCGCGGCTGAAATTGATATTACCACTAAAGGAATTCAATATGACAACAGATTTTTTTTAGAAAGGAAAACCAAAGATGATGTTCTTAAACATTATAAGCGCTATTGGGACAATATCAATAATTTGAATATTAAAAAATACACTTTTGAGAATGACAGGGACAAGGTCGTATTTAAGGAAAAAGTGGCTATTGAAGCATCTAACTATGCCTCAAAAAGTGGAGATCGAATATTGTTTTCCGTGAATGCCCTGAATAAGAATAGCTATGTCCCAGACCGTTATCGAAACAGAAAGCAGGATTTTGAGATTCAGCGTGGTTTTTTAGACGAGGATGAATTTAAAGTCAGTCTGCCTGAAGGATATGACATTGAAGCACTTCCTAGTCCTAAAAGAGAAGAGTCAGACTTTGGTGTTTATGAATGCAAGCTCGAATATGATAGTGCGACCAATTCTGTCGCGTATTCGCGAAGTCTGCTTATTAAGAAGGGTGCTTATACTAAAGAACAGTACAAACTATATAGATCCTTCAGAAAGAAAGTCGCTTCAGCGGACAATGCTCAAGTAGTACTTATAAAAACCAAACCATAATATTAAAACCAAACACCAACCAATATGAGATTTTTTAGCGTAATCTGTATTTGTCTTTGTGCCCTGATGTCAAATTCCTTGACAGGCCAAGAAACCAAATTCGGAAAAGTATCCAAAGCAGAACTAGAAGAAAAATTCAATCCATTAGACTCGGCCACTGCGGCCACCTATCTCTTCAAAAAAAGAAGAACCTATTTTGAGTACCAGTCTGGTGATGGTTTTAACCTTGTCACGAGTATTCACAACAGAATAAAAATTTATAATCAAGATGGTTTTGAATATGCTACAAAAGAAGTTGCCTTATATAAAAATGGGAGTTCAAAAGAAAAAGTGACCAACCTCAAGGCTGCCACATTTAACTTAAAGGACGGCAAGATCGAACAATCAAAACTTAAGAAAGACGGCGAATTTATGGTCGAATTATCTGAATCGTGGGATCAAAAGTCATTTACGATGCCCAATATTAGTGAGGGTTCTGTAATAGAATACAAATATGAACTACGATCCCCTTTTATTTCGAACATAGATGAATTTATATTTCAGCATGCTATTCCCGTGAAGCATTTGGAAGCAACCATGGAAGCCCCTGAGTACTTTAAATTTAGGGTCAATATGAGAGGCTTTTTGGCGGTTTCACCAGAAAGGAAACGAGAAAACAAGACTTTGAGAATACAACAACGTGTTCCTGAAAGAACTACCAATACAGGATTGCGAAGCGGTGGCGCAAAAACCAGCCTGCAAACTTCTACGATTAATTATCAAAGTGATGTTACCAAATACACCATGAATAACGTTCCAGCTCTAAAGGAGGAGCCTTATGTAAATGGGATGCATAATTATAGATCAGGGGTGTCGTATGAGCTATCATATACCGATTTTCCCAATACGCCGAGAGAAATGTACTCAACGAATTGGGAAGCAGTGGTAAAGAGTATTTATGAAAGTTCTAGTTTTGGGTCTGAGTTGAAAAAGTCGGGCTATTACGAAGATGCCGTAGATGCGGCTACATCAGGAATGAGCGATCCCAAAGAAAAAATAGCGGCCATATACAGTTTGGTAAAGTCAAAAGTAAAATGGAACGAATTTTATGGTAAGTACACCAGAGACGGTGTAAGGAAAGCGTATAAAGAAGGCAAGGGCAATATCGCCGAAATAAATTTAATGCTTACTTCTATGCTTCGGTATGCAGGCCTAGAGGCCAATCCGGTGCTGGTAAGTACCCGATCTAATGGAATTCCATTGTTCCCGACCAGGGAAGGCTATAACTATGTGATCAGCTGCGTACAATTGGCAGAGGGTTCGGTTTTGTTGGATGCTACGGACGCGTATAGTATACCTAACGTTCTTCCCTTTAGAACGCTTAATTGGGAAGGTAGAATTATTAAAAAAGATGGAACGTCTGAAAACGTATCACTTTATCCGAATACAAGTAGTACGAAAAGAGTTCTCGTAAACGCAGATCTTTCTGCTACCGGCATGCTCGAAGGAAAAGTAAGAATGAGCTATACAAATCATGATGCTGTTTCGTTTAGGAAGGCTTATTACAAATCAACTGAGGACGACTATTTAGAAAATTTGGAAAATGAATTGGGCGAAATAGAAATTAGCAATTTTGAAGTGCAAAATGCCGATGTGTTGGGTAAAGCTCCTAGGGTATCATATGAATACCTTTTGGAAGATGGGAGTGATGTAGTTGCCGATAAGTTATATTTTGCCCCAATGTCCTTTTTTAGAACGACAAAAAATCCGTTTACATTGGAGAATAGGGAGTTTCCTATTGACTTTGGCTACCCGACCATTCAAAATGTCGTATCGACTATTAACCTACCTGAGGGGTATACGGTCGAAAGTATGCCAGAATCAATGTCTTTGGCCTTGCCAGAAGGTCTGGGGAGTTTTAAATTCATAATTTCAAATAGTAACAACCAGTTACAGTTAAATATCACAACCAAGATCAACAATGCCGTTGTTGCACCAATTTATTATCAATCTTTGAAAGAATATTATAAAAAAATGATCGAGAAAATGAATGAAAAGGTAGTTTTGTCGAAAGCTTAGCGATTGCCTTTGCTTGATTATAAATAGTTGTGGCTTACTCTGTAGGCATAATTTTCCCAATTAGACCCTATTCAATTGAGAAGACAAAAATTATCGATGAAGCTTCTAATACTAGCTTGTGTTTGTTTTATAATATCCAGCTCGCTTGCAGGGCAAGAGACACAGTTCGGTAAAGTATCTCAAACAGAACTTGAAGAACAATTCTACCCCTTGGATTCGACTGCTCCGGCTGCCTTTCTTTTCAAAAAAAGAGCTACCTTTTTAAGGTATTTTTCTGATGAAGGCTTTAAAGTGGTAACCCATATTCACCATAGAATAAAAATTTATGATCAAGACGGTTTTAAGTATGGCACAAAAGTAATTCCTCTATACCAAAATAGTAGTTCTAAAGAAAAACTGATTGGACTTAAAGCGACATCATATGCTTTAAAAAATGGAAAAATTGAGAAGTCAAAGTTGACCAAAAGCGGACAATTTTATACTGAGTTATCTAAATCTTGGAATCAAAAGTCTTTTACCATGCCCAATCTTAAAATTGGCTCGGTAATAGAGTACAAGTATGAACTTCGATCTCCTTTTATTTCGAACATAGATGAATTTGTGTTTCAACATGATATCCCTGTAAAACGCATTATTGCCTCTATGAACGCACCCGAATATTTTAATTTTAGGATAAATACGAAGGGTTTTGTAAAAGTAGAGCCTCAAATAGAGCTATCGCAGGGTGCGACAATAATTGACCATAAACCTGATAGAAGCAGCAATAATTCAATTACTAAAGGAGGTGTAAGCAAATCATTTTATACCAATTCTGCAACCCTTTATACAAGTATACTTACTAAATATAAACTAGAAGATGTTCCAGCATTAAAAGAGGAGCCTTATGTCAGCGGAATTCGTAATTATAGATCGGGTGTTTCCTACGAACTTTCTTATACCGATTTTCCAGATTCGGGGCGAAAAAATTACTCCACTGATTGGAAGACTGTAGTAAAAAGAATCTATGAAAACTCCAATTTTGGTCCTGAGTTGAAGAAGACTGATTATTTTGAAGATGATATCGATCGACTTATTACAGGCATCAAAGAACCAGAAAAAAAGATTTCAGCTATTTACGGTTTTTTGAAATCAAAAGTAAAATGGAATGAGGTTTTAGGAAAATATACTAGAGACGGAGTAAAAAAGGCATACAAACTCGGTAGTGGAAATATAGCGGAAATCAATCTGATGTTGACCTCAATGTTACGCTATGCAGGCCTCGAGGCTAATCCGGTTCTAGTAAGCACTAGAGCTAATGGAATACCATTGTTCCCTACCAGAACTGGTTATAACTATGTGGTCAGTCATGTACAATTAGACAAAAGCTCAATTTTGTTAGATGCTTCTGATCTTTATAGCGAACCGAACGTTCTTCCTTTTAGAACCTATAATTGGGAAGGCAGAATTGTAAAAAAAGATGGCAATTCTGAAACCATCTCGTTATATTCAGATTTGCAGAGTTCTACAAGAATATATGTGAATACAGAACTTAGTGAAACTGGAATTATAAATGGGAAAATAAGATTTCGTTACGACAATCATGCGGCGGTTGCTTTTAGAAAACAGTATTTCGAAACGAATGAGGAAGATTATTTGAATAAACTCGAGAGTGAATTTGGACAAATAGAAATTGATGATTTTGAAGTGAAAAATGCAGAATTAATGGGGAATTCCCCAATCGTTACATATGCGTATGTTTTGGAAGACGGCACAGATTTAGCTGCGAATAAGTTATATTTTGCACCCTTGTCGTTTTTGAAAAAAAATCAAAATCCTTTTACTTTAGAGCAACGGGAATTCCCTGTTGATTTTGGCTACCCTTTTACTGAAAGTATTGTTTCTAGTATTGCATTGCCCGAGGGATACAGGGTACAAAACCTTCCGGAGTCATCAACCATAGTACTCCCAGACGAAATAGGTAGCTTTGAATATCTGATATCCAATACTAAAAATACTATACAACTGAAGGTAACCACCAAAATGAACAATGCCGTTGTTGCACCGATTTATTATCAATCTTTGAAAGAATATTATAAAAAAATGATCGAGAAAATGAATGAAAAGGTAGTTTTGTCGAAAGTTTAGAAAATGAACATAGAGAACGCACAAAAAGCCGTTGACGATTGGATCCAAGATCATGGGGTTCGTTATTTCAACGAATTAACCAATATGGCGCAACTTACCGAAGAGGTAGGGGAGGTAGCGCGTATTATCGCCAGACGTTATGGCGAGCAAAGCGAAAAAGAATCGGATAAGGACAAAGACTTAGGTGAAGAACTGGCCGATGTACTCTTTGTTGTGCTATGTTTGGCCAATCAAACCGGAATAGATTTACAGTCGGCCTTTGATCAAAAATTAAATCTGAAGGCGAAGCGAGATCATGATAGGCATCAAAATAATGAAAAGCTCAAATAATACTATATTTGGGCTTTTGTTTTTGTAAAACCGTCCTTTTGAAATTACACCTTTCCCGCCCGAATAACTTGCAACTAAACTCCAAAATTTCCATTACGGGGTCAAAAAGTGAATCGAACAGATCTTTGTTGCTACAAGCACTCTACCCGAACCTTCGAATTTCGAATATCTCTAATTCAGATGATGCCATTGTCATGCAAAAAGGCCTGTCGGTCTCAAATGGACTTGTAGATATTCATCATGCAGGTACGGCCATGCGTTTTTTAACGGGATATTTTGCCTCACAATCAGATAAGGAGGTAACGCTCACAGGATCAAAGCGAATGACCGAAAGACCTATTCGAGTTTTGGTCGATGCATTGAGAGCCTTAGGGGCCGAAATTTCATACGAACAAAATGAAGGTTACCCTCCGTTAAAAATTATTGGCAAACAACTGACAAAAAATAAAGTTAGCTTGCCAGCCAATATTAGTAGTCAGTATATCTCATCACTTTTACTTATTGCTCCAAGTCTACAAAACGGATTGGAATTGGATCTGGTCGGAAAGATCACCTCGGTTCCCTACATTAATATGACCTTGGGTTTATTGAATGAAATAGGTATCGAAAGTTCTTTTCAGGGCAATTCGATCAAGGTATTTCCAAAGGCGTCGGTCAACGATAAAACCTTGACGGTAGAATCTGATTGGAGTTCTGCCTCCTATTATTTTAGCTTAATGGCTTTGAGTGAGGTAGGCTCTGAAATTACCCTCTCCGCTTATAAAACGAATAGCTTGCAGGGCGATAATGTTCTGGTAGACATTTATAAAAATTTGGGAGTAGAAACGACCTATAGCAATACGAGTATTCAACTCAAAAAAACTGCTCTGCCAAAGCCTAGCATGCTGGAACTCGATTTGAGCAACGCTCCTGATATAGCCCAAACCATTGCGGTCACATGTTTTGCACTGGGTATTCCTTGCCACTTAACAGGCTTGCACACCCTAAAAATAAAGGAAACCGATCGTTTAGAGGCCTTGCACACCGAATTGTCTAAACTCGGGGCCGACATAGTGGTCACAGACAAAACGTTGCGTCTTTCCCCATCTAAGAAGATACTACCCGAAATAAGCATTGATACTTATAACGATCATAGAATGGCCATGGCTTTTGCCCCATTGGCCTTAAAAACGTCTCTTTTTATAAACGATGCGGGAGTAGTATCAAAATCGTATCCAGACTTTTGGGAAGACCTGAAAACCCTTGGCCTAAAAATTGACGAAGTCTAGTACTAATTAAAACCCTATTTACTTGACAACCCCTATTGCGGGGTCGTATATTTGCAGCCGCAAACCAATAAATTAAATCGCGTTAATGAAACTATCACACTTTAGCTTTGAATTACCAGAAAACCTATTGGCAGAGTACCCAGCAGAAAACAGGGATGAGTCAAAACTAATGGTCATTCATAAGGAAACGGGAAAAATCGAACATAAGATGTTCAAGGATATGATCGATTATTTCGACGAAGGCGATGTCATGGTATTGAACAACACCAAGGTTTTTCC
>CALIJE010000146.1 GCA_938017825.1 uncultured Flavobacteriaceae bacterium | reverse complement strand
CGCTCAATTATTTTAGAACTTCCTTTTCACCAAAAATAAACGCGGAACGCAACATCACTAAAATAAATTTTGCCCACCCGCTTTTTCAAAATGTGTTTGAGAAAAAGGTAGACAACTTTCAATACCCGATGGTAAGTGGATATTTTCCAATAAAAACCAACGCCCCTGCCCTTCTATCTTTTCAAGACGCCGTGCCCTTTTTGGTAGGTGGGGACAACGCCTTTATTTTTACGGCAGCCCTTTCCACCTCTAATTCCAATTACAAAAACTCACCGCTGATCGTACCTACTTTTTATAACATGGGAAAGAGCAGTTTAAACATATCGCCGCTTTATACGATAGTCGGGCAAACGACCAAGGTAGATATTGCTGCACAAATGTCGAATGATCGCATTTTGAAGACGATAAAACCGGGATACGAATTTATTCCCCAACAACGGGTATTTACAAATCGCGTAAGTTTGAGTTTTGCCGAAAGCCCTACTACCGATGGTATCTATGAAATAAAGGATGGCGAAAAAACCCTTCAGGACATTAGTTTCAACTTCGAAAGAAAAGAAAGTGAACTTGTGTATCGTAAACCAAAAATTGGGGACACGACCCTTGAAACCAGTTCAATTGCAACGCTTTTCGAATCCCTTGAAAAAGACAGTAGCATCACCGAGCTTTGGAAATGGTTTGTTATTTTAGCACTACTTTTTCTGTTGGTCGAAATACTTATACAAAAATATCTGTAATGGACATACTGCTCAAGTCAGCGAAGATTATTGACCCGAACAACAAAAACCTTCATTCCAAGAAAAGCGACATTCATATTAAGAATGGTAAAATCGTTCAAATTGCAGCGAACATTAAAACTGGCAAAGGTACCAAAGCCATCTCCTATAAAAACCTTCATGTCTCCGCCGGATGGTTCGATAGCGGCGTTAGTTTTGGAGAACCTGGTTATGAAGAAAGGGAGACTATTGCCAACGGACTTTACACCGCCGGAAAAAGCGGGTTTACCGATGTGGTCCTGAACCCTAGCTCAACCCCAGTACCTGATAGCAGTTCCGATATTGTTTTTTTAAAGAATGCTGCAGAACGGTCGGTTACCCAATTGCATCCTCTTGGAACAATTACGCTTAAGGGCGAAGGGAAGCATTTGGCAGAACTGTTCGATATGAAAAATGCCGGTGCGGTTGCCTTTAGTGACGCCAAAAGACCGCTTGAAAATGCCAATCTGCTTAAAATAGCACTACAATACAGTCAGAATTTCGGTGGCTTGGTGTACTCGTTTCCAATGGATGTTCAAATTGCGGGCAAAGGCATCGTAAATGAAGGACCCAACTCGACACGTTTAGGACTAAAAGGAATTCCGGCCCTTGCCGAGGAGTTACAAATAGCGAGAGATTTATTTATCTTGGAATATACTGGAGGAAAACTTCATATTCCCACCCTATCTACGGCAGCCTCGGTTAAACTGATCACACAAGCCAAGAAAAAGGGATTGAATGTAAGTTGTAGCGTTGCAATTCACAATCTATGCTTTACTGACGATTTGCTGCATGAATACGATTCCAATTATAAGACCCTGCCCCCCTTAAGACCGAAAAAAGATACTTTAGCACTCATTAAAGCGGTTAAAGACGGTGCCATCGATTATGTAACCGCAGACCATATCCCGATGGATGTTGAACACAAGCGCGTTGAGTTTGACAATGCCGCTTATGGTACCATTGGCCTAGAAAGTGCCTTTGGGACCCTAAACCGGCTCTTTGACCTGAACACCGCCATTGCCTTGTTGACCAAAGGTAGAGAGCGCTACGGGCTCGAGACACCAAGGATAGCCGAGGGAGCTAGGGCAAACATAACCTTGTTCGATCCCACTACCTCCTATATCTTAGAAAAAAGCCATCTTCACAGTAGTTCTAAGAACTCGGCTTTTATCGGAAGTACTATGAAGGGATCGGTCCTGGGAGTTGTCTGTAATGATAAGGCCATGCTGAATTAAATTTTCCGTTCTGCCCGATTTGAGTTTATTATATTTGAGCAAACAACTAAACCTATAAATTATGATTTACGGAATCGCACTTATCGTTTTAGGTATCCTAGCGGTACCCTCTTTACTCGTTTCTAGAAAACCAGATGCCAAGGAATATTTAGACAAGATTACACCATACCAAGGTTGGATCGGTCTAGCCTTTTGTTTCTGGGGAATTTGGGGCATCATTCAATCTGTTCTGAGTATGGGCGCCATGGGAACGGGATGGATTCTTGGCTTGGCCGTAAGCGTTGTCACTGCTGTTCTTGGTTTTCTACTGGGGTACGGAATGATCAACAAGCTGTTATTGTCCAAAAATGAAGAGGCACAGGAAAAAGGTCAGGAGCTACGTGAAAAATTGGCCCCGATGCAAGGCAAGTTTGGGATTGCGGCCATTGTTTTGGGCGCTATTTATATTCTGTTTTGGATTTTTTGAAAACATTGGTACTTTTGATAGGGAGGCTCCGAAATGGGCCTCTTTTTTTGTTCAGAATAGTTCGTTGGTCTAAATTTGAAATATGAGTATTGAAAAAGAAGGGAAAACCATGGCCATTATTGCGTATATGACGATGATAGGTGCCCTTATCGCCCTTAGTATGAACAATGAACCCCGTAATGCCTTCGCCCGCTTTCATACACGACAAGCTTTTGGGCTTCATCTATTCTTTTTGGGCTTTGCGCTCTTTCTAAGTCAGTGGTTCAATGAGTATGCATGGTACGGATTATACATTTGCTATATGGCACTATGGGGATATGGTTTCGTTGGAGCGCTAAGCGAAAAAAAGAATTCCGTTCCTGTATTGGGTCCGTATTTTCAAAAATGGTTTACATTTATCCCGTAATAGTATGACGACCGCTCCCTTGTCTTTAGAACACCTAATTCGCCCTTCTAGCCTAAGCACGGGCAAAGCCCCTGTTATCTTCTTATTACACGGTTATGGTAGTAATGAGGAAGATTTGTTCTCTTTTGCATCAGAATTGCCAGAAGAGCATACTATTATTTCAGTGCGAGCCCCCTACACTTTGCAACCTTTCGGCCATGCATGGTATGCCATTAATTTCGATGCAATGCAAGGAAAATGGAGCGATGATGAAGAGGCAAAAGAATCTCGAGAAAAGATAGTCGCTTTTATTGATGAAGCCTGCACCACCTATGATCTTGATACTGAAAACATCACGCTGATCGGGTTTAGTCAAGGTACCATATTGAGTTATGCCGTGGCCCTATCGTATCCTCAAAAGATAAAACGTGTAGTTGGTTTAAGTGGGTACATCAATGAAAATATACTCGTAGACACCTATGCGCAAAACGATTATTCAGCGCTCAAAATATACGCTTCACATGGGCAAGTAGACCAGGTAATTCCTCCTGAATGGGCACAGCGCATTCCAGGCTTTCTTAAACAGTTGAACATTGATCATATCTATGAGGAATTTCCAGTAGGACATGGAGTAGCCCCTCAAAATTTCTACTCGTTCAGGAAATGGCTGTTGGAAAACTCCTAAGGATACTTTACTCGTTACTACGGGTATAAAGTAGGTGATCGATCATAGTAAAATCTATTCCCATATCATCTTTCAACTCGTATTTTACTAAAATTTCGCCCCAATATTTTCCATCGGAAAAATCGGCAATTATCCATTTATGGTTCAAAAGCTTAATACGATTAATCTTAAAATCGCTCTCCATTCCTTCATAGGGCACAAGCGGATTATCGCCAGTTTGTTCATTGGTTTCCAACAACTTATCTGAAATATAGCGCGTTGGATCATTGAGATTTAAATGGTCGTAATATGCTAAGGCATCATCATTGTTTTCCAAAGAAAAATATTGCATTTCCAAAACGGCAAGTTGTGATTTCTGTACTGAATCTTTAAGCTGAGTGACCTCCTCTTGCTTGTTGGTGATTTTTTCGCTCAAAGATGTCACCATATTCTTGTTGCTTACAAATAGATATAAACCGATTAGGGCGGCAAATACGAATAGATAAAGAAATATTTTATTTTTCATGTTTAATTATGTTACGGTAACCACAAGTCAAACGGTGATTACCAAATTATCATATGCCAAATACACATTTTCGGGCAAACCCTTTTCAACCTCATCGTGAAAACCAAGCATATGGCTAATATGTGTAAAGTAAGCGGTTTCAGGTTGTACTTGTTCTACAAAGTTCAGTGCCTCCTGAAGATTAAAATGGGAATGGTGACTTTCTTTGCGCAACGCATTGACCACTAATACCTTACATCCTTTTATCTTATCCATTTCATCCACGGTAACACTGTTGACATCGGTTAGATAGGTGAAATCCTTTATTCTAAAACCAAGGACCTTAAGATCGCCGTGCATGGCCTCGATCGGAATTACTTTTTCGTTCCCGATTTGAAAAGGCGCATCATTCTCGATTAAATTGATTTGTACTGAGGGCGCACCGGGATACTTTTTTCCATTTTCCGGAAAAATATAATAGAAACGTCGCTTTAAGGCCGCCACAACGCGCTCATGGGCGTAGATGGGCATAGCACCTTGTCGAAATACAAAAGGCCGAATATCATCAATACCAGCGGTATGGTCTGCGTGCTCATGCGTAAACAGAATTCCATCTAATTTGTGCACCTTATTGCTCAGCATCTGTTGTCTGAAGTCAGGGCCACAGTCAATAACAAAATTGTAATCGTCCCAAGAGAGCAGTACCGATACGCGTAATCTGCGGTCTTTGGGGTTTTTACTTAAGCAAACAGGGTGATCGCTGCCAATGATAGGAATACCTTGTGAGGTTCCGGTACCCAGAAAAGTGATTTGCAGCGCTTTGGACATTTAAAACAAAATTATGACATATTTATTTAATTGTTACGTTATAGAAGCGTTGAACTTCTTAACTTTGTTACCGTAAATACTACACCAATGGCATCAGTTCTCAAAAGGGACACCGCATTTGAAAATATTCCCTCTATAAAAGCGAAGACACTTCGCATTAATCTGAATCCTGACATATATGGAACCTTCGCTGAAATCGGCGCAGGACAAGAAACCGCAAGACATTTTTTTAGGTCTGGTGGGGCTTCTGGTACCATTGCAAAAGCCATGAGTGCGTATGACAAAGACTTTAGCGATGCAATATATGGCGTTGAAAATGATGGCCGTTATGTAACCCAGGCCCGTCTTAAACGCATGTTGGTTCATGAAATGAACCTTATGGAGGAGCGGATCAGTAGAGAAAAACACCCTGAACGCTTGTTCTTTTCCTATGCGAATACCGTGGCTACCATCGACTTTTCTAAGCGATATAAAGGCCATGGTTGGGTAGGCATTCGCTTTCAACTAGATCCAACGCAGAAAGAGTTCGATGAAATTATCATACACGTTCGCTTTAAGCAGAACGAGGCTCGTTTACAACAAGAAACACTAGGAATTCTTGGCGTAAACCTTATTTATGGTGCCTTTTACAAATACGACAAGCCCAAGAAGATGCTGAAGTATTTGTATGATCATATTGATAAGGACACTATTGAAATTGACATGATCAACTTCAATGGGCCAAATTTTAAGGATGTAGACAATCGCTTAATGAGTCTTCAGCTTATTAAGAACAACATGACAGATGCGGTCATGTTCGGCCCTGATGGGAATAACTTGCTCCCTGCAGCTATACTTTATAAGAAAAACATTTTGGCACTTAGGGGTAGTTTTAGACCCGTTACCAAAGTGAACATGGATATGTTCGAGAAATCGATGGACATTTTCATTCGAGACCAAGATGTAGACCAGGATAAGACCATCGTCATATTTGAAATTACCCTGTCTAACCTGAAAGCTTCAGGTGAAATTGACGAACAGGATTTTATGGATCGTGCTGAACTCCTCAGTTCATTGGGGCATACGGTAATGATTTCGAAGTTTCAGGAGTACTATCGTTTGGTCGAGTACCTAAACAATTATACCAAGGCCAAAATTGGTTTGACCATGGGGGTGAACAACCTTGTCGATGTTTTTGATGAAAAATATTACCGACACTTGAGTGGTGGTATTTTGGAGGCCTTTGGCAAGCTCTTCTTTAAGGAACTTCAGGTATATCTATATCCGATGAAAGATGCTGAAACAGGACAGATAATGACTTCAAATAATGTGAAGGTTCACCCAAGGATGAAAGAACTTTATAAGTTCTTCAAATACAATGGCAAAGTGATGGACATTATAGACTATGACCCAGAAATCATGCACATTTTCTCTAGGGAAGCGCTAAAGAAAATCATCAATAACGAAGACGGTTGGGAGGAAATGCTGCCCGAAGGGATTGCAGACATTATCAAAAAACGAAAATTGTTCACTAAAAAACAGCTTCCTTCAGCGAAAGAAAAATAGCAAATTGCCCCGTATAACGGGGCTTTTTTATGTTTCCACATAAGATTCGGTCGACGATTAGTCTAGAATCTGAGCTGCGTGATCTTTCGTTTTGACCTTCTCGATCACTTTTTCGATTACTCCATTTTCGTCGATTATAAAAGTAGTACGCAATAGTCCGTCAAACTCCCTACCCATAAATTTTTTCGGACCCCAAACCCCGAAAGTGTTGATTACGGTATGGTCTTCATCTGCCAATAGTGGAAAAGGCAGGTCGTATTTGTTTTTAAAATTAGACTGCTTTTTAGAAGAATCCTCACTTACGCCCAATAACTCATAGCCCTGCGACTTTAATTCAGAATAATTATCCCGTAAATTACAGGCCTCGGCCGTGCACCCGGGGGTATTGGCCCTTGGATAGAAAAAAATAATCAACTTTTCGCCCAGGTAATCTGATAATTTGATGATGGTACCATCTTGATCTTTTGAAATAAAATCTGGGACCTTATCCCCTACTTTCAACATTTTCATAGCTTAATTTTAAGTAATTTTGTACTCTTTATTTTCAACGAAACTACATAAAAATGACCAAAGCCGAAAGCGTTGAATTCGTGATCAAAACCCTTCGGGAACTCTATCCTACAATACCCGTTCCTTTAGACCACAAAGACCCGTATACCCTGCTAATCGCGGTATTATTATCGGCACAAAGTACCGACGTACGTGTAAATCAGATAACGCCATTATTGTTCGCGAAGGCAGACAACCCCTATGATATGGTAAAACTAACCGTCGATGAGATACGCGATATCATTAGGCCCGTTGGCCTGTCACCAATGAAATCGAAGGGTATTCATGGCCTTTCCCAAATCTTAATCGATAAATATGACGGAATCGTACCCAAAGAGATTGAATTATTGGAAGAATTCCCTGCCGTTGGGCATAAAACCGCGAGCGTTGTAGTGTCGCAGGCTTTTGGCATTCCGGCATTTCCTGTAGATACACATATTCACCGACTGATGTACCGTTGGGGACTGACCAACGGAAAAAATGTGGTTCAGACCGAAAAAGACGCCAAGCGTTTGTTTCCTAAGGAAATATGGAATGATCTGCATTTGCAAATTATCTGGTATGGGCGTGAATATAGTCCTGCTCGTGGTTGGGACCTTGAAAAAGATATAATTACGAAAACTATAGGCAGAAAGTCTGTTCTCAAAGCATATTACAAAAAAAAGGCCACGTAATAACGTGGCCTTTTTCTCAACTAAACTAGTTCTAGTTTAAGTTGTTTTCAAATTTCATGCTTCCGTGCTCCACTATGTGAAGGGATTTCGAAAAATCCATCAAAAACCTTAAGGTTTCTGGGCTAGCTTTGATTAAATCGCATCTTTGTTGATGCTTAGTGTAAATTTTTTCCATATTGATATCGTATAGTTATAGAACTATAACGGCACCAATATACATATATTGTACACGATTTAAGAACTTGTTACCCCTAGTTGGTAAGAACAATATTGTTCTTTTCAATAATTTTTCTAAGGTTGATCAGTGCATAACGCATTCTACCCAAGGCGGTATTGATGCTAACACCGGTATTTTCGGAGATTTCCTTAAAGCTCATATCCTTATAGATACGCATTAATAAAACTTCCTTTTGATCATCTGGCAATTCTTCGATAAGATCTCTTAAATCACTATCGATTTGATTTTTGATCAATTGCTTTTCAGCATTCAATTTATCATCACCGATTACAGAGAAAATATTAAAATCATCACTGCCTTCGAACATTGGCATTCTCTTATTTCTTCTAAAATGGTCGATGACCAAGTTATGGGCGATACGCATTACCCATGGCAAGAACTTGCCTTCTTCACTATAGCTCCCTTTCTTAAGGGTTTTGATAACTTTGATAAAGGTATCTTGGAAAATGTCTTCGGTAACATCCCTGTCCAAAACTTTTGAATAAATGAAACTGGAAATTCTTTGGTTGTGTCTTGTAATCAAAACTTCTAGTGATTTTTCATCACCTTGAATATAATTGCTTACGAGTACTGAGTCTTCAACTTGAAATGCCATACAAATTTGAATTAAGGTTAGTTAGTGTTATCCTTTCGGATTTTTTGGTTTTTTAGTTTTCAATAAATGCTATTGGTTACTAAAGCAATATTGATTTGTTATTCTGGGATAAAACTATAGAATACCCCCTCCGCTGAAAAAACAATGTTGTAAAACCCTCAGTTTTTGATGTGAAATGGCCTTTTTGTAGAATTCAACACAATTTCTCTTGTAGTAGCCCGTTGTCGCGCATTGTTAAATCACCGACAAACGGTATGTTTTTTTCGACATACTGTAAGTTATTTCGGAAACAAATTGAGAAATTGAATCAAAAATTAGTTCACAAAACCTTTAAAAATCGGAAAAAGTATAAAAAAACCCCATGTGAATCACATGGGGTATCTATTTTGCTATTTGTAATCTAATTCAGATTGTTTTCGAATTTCATTCCATGCACCTCTATAATGTCAAGTGAAAGAGAATAATTCATTAGGAACTCAATTGTACCCTTTTGGGCCTTTATTAGTTCACATGTATTATTATTATTAACGTAAATATTTTCCATATCTATAATTTCAGTATTGTTTCACTTAGATAACGCCACTAAAACAGATATGCTTAAATCATTCGACCTGTGGTAAAATAACTCGTTGAACTTTCTACCGTTCGGCCTAAGGGCAGATTACATCGTTAAAGCAATATTATGTTTCTCAATTACCTTTCTCAAATTAATCAGAGCGTAGCGCATTCTTCCCAAGGCAGTATTGATACTCACTCCGGTAATTTCAGAAATCTCCTTAAAACTCATATCCTTGTATATACGCATAATAAGTACTTGCTTTTGGTCATTGGGCAATTCCTCGATCAATAAGTTCAAATCACAGTCGATCTGGTTTTTGATCAATTGGCTTTCAATGTCTAACTTGTCATCACTTACTACAGTGAAAATATTAAACGTATCACTACCTTCGAACCTCGGCATTCTACTTGTTTTCCTGAAGTGATCAATAATAAGATTGTGGGCAATGCGCATTACCCAAGGCAAAAACTTCCCCTCTTCACTATACGCACCGCGCTTAAGGGTCTTGATAACTTTAATAAAGGTGTCTTGAAAAATATCCTCGGTAATATTTCGATTACCGACTTTAGAATAGATAAAACCGCTAATACGGGAATTGTGTCTGTTGATTAGTGTGGCAAGAGCTCTTTCATCTCCGTCTATATACTTCTTTATTAGAACGGAATCGTCGACAAATACTTCCATAACAATTACTTTTTTAGGTTAAAACTGGGGAACGATCTTTGAGGCCGATCGTCCCTTAAGGTTATTCCGAAAAATTTAAAAAAGTAATTGTTGTCTTATAGGCTATTTTCGTTTATCGATCCTCAAATATAGAAAAAATTAAGTGCATGGTACAAATTAACCAAAAAACTACTTGAATTTTGCAGTTGTGGGTCGCTCGCGCCTAGCTAAAAATTTTTGGGAATCGTATCTTTGCAAACCTAATTCCTAAGATGACCACACTACTGGATATAAATCCCAAACAGAACATTATCATAAAGGGTGCCAAACTGCATAATCTAAAGAACATTGATGTAGTAATTCCCAGAAATAAACTCGTGGTCATTACAGGACTTTCGGGCTCTGGGAAATCGAGCTTGGCATTTGACACCTTGTATGCCGAAGGGCAACGAAGATATGTTGAGAGCCTTTCATCCTATGCCAGACAGTTCTTAGGCAAATTAGATAAACCTAAGGTCGATTATATTAAAGGAATTGCCCCGGCCATTGCAATAGAGCAAAAAGTTAACTCAACCAATCCGCGCTCTACAGTGGGGACCACTACAGAGATTTATGATTATCTGAAACTCTTATATGCGCGAATCGGTAAAACCATCTCCCCTATTTCAGGAAAAGAGGTTAAGAAACACAGCGTCACCGATGTCATGGAACATATAAAGGGCTATGAAGAAGGAACGAAGTTGTTGCTATTGGCGCCTATTCAAATTGAGAAGACACGAGATTCCTTAAAATCGTTGGAACTACTGTCCAAGCAAGGGTATGCGCGAATTAAATATAAAGGAGAAGTATTGCGCATCGATGCCGCCCCGAAAGACATTGGCCGTGAGTTTCATTTAGTTGTAGACCGTGTGATTACCAAAAATGATGAAGATTTCTTCAATCGTTTGGCAAATGCAGTTGACACGGCCTTTTTTGAGGGAAAAGGCGAATGTTTAATCGAGGATCTTTCCACCTCGAAACAGATCAAGTTCAGCAATAGGTTTGAGCTCGATGGAATGGCGTTTTTGGAGCCGAACGTACACCTGTTCAGTTTTAACAATCCGTATGGGGCTTGTCCCAAATGTGAGGGCTATGGCGATGTTATCGGAATAGATGAAGACTTGGTGGTTCCGAATACGGCGCTCTCGGTGTACGAGAACGCGGTTTTTCCTTGGCGGGGAGAAAGTATGGGCGCATATCGTGATAAATTGGTTAACTCGGCCTATACCTTTGATTTTCCTATTCACAAACCATGGTTCGAATTGTCAGAGGAACAAAAACAGTTGGTTTGGGATGGCAATTCCCATTTTACAGGTCTGCATCAGTTTTTCGCCATGCTTGAGGAAAAGAGCTATAAAATTCAAAATCGGGTAATGTTATCGCGTTACCGCGGTAAAACCAGGTGCAGCACATGCAAAGGAAGGCGATTGCGCCAGGAAACCGATTATGTGAAGGTGTTTGATAAATCGATTTCCGATTTGGTAGAACTTTCCATAGAAAAATTGATCGTATTCTTTGAAACATTGGAGCTCAACGAGCATGACGGGAAGATTGCCTCAAGATTACTTAAGGAAATCAATACGCGACTAGGCTTTCTGAATAAAGTTGGCCTGGGATACCTTACCCTTAATCGTAAGTCGAATTCCTTGTCTGGTGGCGAGAGTCAGCGCATCAATTTAGCGACTTCCTTAGGTAGTAGTCTTGTTGGCAGCATGTATATTCTTGACGAACCCAGTATAGGTCTGCATCCGAAGGATACCGAAAACCTCATCGAAGTATTGCAATCGCTGCGCGATTTGGGCAATACCGTCATTGTCGTGGAACATGATGAGGATATTATGAAGGCCGCAGATCAAATAATCGACATTGGGCCCGAGGCAGGCACCCATGGCGGAGAGGTAGTCGCTAGCGGAACTTATGACGAAATTTTGCTCTCGCAATCACTCACGGCGAAATACTTGAACGGCCAAGAAGAAATAAAGATACCGGAGAAAAGAAGAACCTCTGCTAGCTACATTGAAATCAAAGGCGCTCGAGAAAACAACCTAAAAAATATCGACGTTTGCTTCCCATTGAATATTTTAACGGTAGTTACCGGCGTATCAGGAAGTGGTAAGAGCACTTTGGTAAAAAAGTTGCTCTACCCTATTATATTAAAGGAAGTAGGTGGCTATGGTCAAAAAGCAGGTCAGTTCACTGGCGTAGAGGGCAAATACAAGGAAATTAAGCACGTTGAATTCGTAGATCAAAACCCTATCGGAAGGTCTTCGCGTTCAAACCCGGTTACCTATATCAAAGCATATGATGACATCAGGGCCTTATATGCCGCTCAAAAATTAAGCAAGATAAGAGCCTATCAAGCCAAGCATTTTTCTTTTAATGTAGATGGTGGTCGCTGCGAAAAATGCAAAGGAGAAGGTGAAATTACGGTAGAGATGCAGTTTATGGCCGATGTGCATTTAGAATGCGATACTTGTAAAGGCAAACGGTTTAAGAAAGAAGTGTTGGAAGTTTCTTTTCAAGATGCATCGATAGCCGATATACTGAATATGACCGTCGATGATGCAATTCTTTTCTTTGAAAAGGGCGAGCAAAACAAAATCGTAGGCAAATTAAAGCCCCTACAGGATGTTGGACTCGGTTATGTGACCCTTGGCCAGTCTTCCTCTACCCTTTCTGGCGGCGAAGCACAGCGCATAAAGTTGGCTTCTTTCTTGGTCAAAGGAAATTCAAAGGATAAGGCACTGTTCATTTTTGATGAGCCGACAACGGGGCTTCATTTTCACGATATCAAGAAATTATTGAAATCTTTTGATGCCCTTATCGACAAAGGCCATTCTGTAATCGTTATAGAACATAACATTGAGCTGATCAAATGTGCGGATCACATCATTGATCTTGGACTAGAAGGTGGCGATAAAGGCGGGCAGTTACTTCATTTTGGCCCACCGGAAGAGCTCATCAAAAGTAAAACTTCACATACCGCGAGATATCTGCGGGAAAAACTCCTATAAAATCCATTAGCACTGCTACCAAAGGTATTTCATGAGCATAAAGAAGCTCGAAATTTCCGTATTCAATCAAAATATACACATTTAATTAGCTGATATTCAATGCTTTAATAAGCAGTTGAATTTTGTGGCACGCTGTTTGGTATATCTAAGTCGAGTGTGAATAGTTACACTCATAATTTAAAACCTTATATCATGAAAAAGCTACTATTACTTTTTTCAGCCTTAATTTTCGGTACCTCTGGTATCATGGCTTCAG
>CALIJE010000145.1 GCA_938017825.1 uncultured Flavobacteriaceae bacterium | reverse complement strand
CATACTTTTGCAAGATTTCTGAATTGAGCCTCCGACGGCAATGTTCGGGCAAATAGTGGTAGGTGAAAAAGTGGCAATTGCCTTTGACCTGGTCTTCTATTCGGAATAAAACGGTGTCTTCGGTATAGTGATGGCACTAGGATTACCTTCGGTTTTCCTAAAAAACTTCCCCTTTGCAAATAAGAGACCTTTGGCGAATGCCCCAGTTCTTTGATTTCCTCCAAGACCATGAACAAGTTCGGTCTATTCGTAAATAAAAAAACCACGCTAACGAGCGTGGTCTCTTGAGTGTAGTGATGGCACTAGGATTCGAACCTAGGACCGCCTGCTTAGAAGGCAGGTGCTCTATCCAGCTGAGCTATGCCACCGTGCTTATTAAAATGTGGCTGCGAAGTTAATAAAAATAAAAGATTAGAACAGCACCAAATTAGTTCAAATATTAGTGTGTAGGTATCTTCTTTAGGCAAACCGCATTGCCTAAGAATTTTAAAGATCATTAAAAACGACACGACTTTTAATGTGAATAGGGGCTTTTATGATACTTTACTCGACTAAAACAGTCGTTTAACAATTAAATCTCGTGGTTTCGGCGTCTATTTTCATATTTGCAATGCAATAAAGATGTTCTCTAAGGTATAGCACCGAAGAACATAGCAAATACACGGCTTTTATGGTATGCCACTATTTGTTTTAGTGCTAATTTTGTTTAAAAGTAAACGTATCCCCTTATCCTGAGCTTTCGATCTATTTTGAGAATAGTTAGAATTTAAGAAGTATTTATACTTCTTGAGAGTAGCCCATTTGTCGAAAAGTGCGGTAATTACTAAGTATTTTTAAATAAAAATACCTTATTTGGTTCAATGAAAAGATTTCGGAATTCAGATTTAGTTATCCCAATTTCCATAATAATACACTTGGTGATTATTAATGGGATACTTTATCTTCTTACGCCCGATACGTACACTGATCTGAATATCATTATTTATTATAATGTTGCTTGGTTGGTGATTACCTATTTGCTGAATTTTTATCCCACAGATAGGAATGAGAATTTCATGACCCGTATTCACAAGCATTTGCAAGTGCTTTTTTTCTTTTCCTTGGCTTATTTTGCAGGTTTCGGTTTTTTCGATATCCAAATGGACTATCTGCCGTATCAGGCATTTGTTTATTTACTCATTAGTCTTTGTATTACCTGGTATCGGGTAATGTTCTTTTGGATAAGGGGTAAGTATCGAATGGTCGGTGGTAATTCGGTGAAAATTGTCGTGATAGGAAACGACGGCAGTCTTCAAAAAATCCGAGATGTTTTTGACCAGCCTAATTTAGGATATCGATATCATGGTTATTTTGATGATGAGATCAACGACGATGACGTGCACTATTTGGGAAAGGTAGTCGATTGTTTCAAATATATCTTGGAAAATGATATTGACGAAATTTATTGTGTGGCTTCAAAATTTAATCCTAAAGAGCTTAAGAACCTCATTAATTTTGCGGATAACAACCTGATTAAGTTCAAGGTTATTTTAGATAATAAGGATATCTTTTCTAGGGCTATGTCAATTGAGTCCTATGAGAACATCCCAGTCTTAAATCTAAGGAAAGTTCCCTTGGATACGGAGTATGCGAGAATCATAAAACGAACCTTCGATATAATTTTTTCTTCCTTGGTCATAGTTGGTGTGTTGTCATGGCTTACACCATTGCTATTCATATTGATAAAATTGGAATCGCCTGGCAAGCTTTACTTTAAACAAAAGCGTCATGGCCTTAAACGAAAAGTGTTTTGGTGTTATAAGTTCAGATCAATGACTACAAATGCCGACGCGGATAAGCAAATGGCCACCAAAGGTGATGCCCGTATTACCAAAGTAGGAGCATTCATCAGAAAAACCAGTATTGATGAACTGCCGCAATTTTTCAATGTCTTTATGGGAGATATGAGCGTGGTAGGGCCTCGACCACATATGGAGTTACAGACGTGGGATTATGAAATATCGGTAGACAAATATCTTGTTCGACATTTTGTAAAACCTGGCATTACGGGTCTAGCCCAAATTAAAGGGTATCGGGGAGAGATTCTCGAAAAAGCGGATATTTTAAATCGAGTGCGCTTAGACATTTTTTATGTGGAGAAATGGAATTTAGGCCTTGATTTTCTTATTTTATTTCAAACCATATACAATGTCTTCAGTGGAGAGGACAAAGCATATTAATTAAATCAGTAAAAATACCAGCAATTATGATCAAGAATATCATTCAAGGAGCTTTACGCACTATGGGGGTTCAACTTACAGACTATCCTAAGAAGAGTGAGCAAAGACAATTGAAAATAATCGAAACGCAAAACATCGATATCATTCTTGATATCGGAGCCAATACGGGTCAGTATGGTACCCATATGAGAAAAATGGGTTATACCAAGAAAATAGTTTCATTTGAGCCAATGAAAGGAGCCTTTAAAGAATTGGAAAAAAAGGCCTCAAAGGATAAAAACTGGACCGCCAAACATTATGCACTAGGTAATGAGGACGGTACCAGTGTTATTAATATTTCCGGTAACTCATACAGCAGTTCAATATTAGAAATGTTACCGTCTCATGAAGAGAGCGCACCATCTTCAAAATACGTTGCTCAAGAAGAAATCGAAATCAAAAAGTTGGATACTATTTTCGACACGATTTGTGGCCCAAATTCCAATGTAATGCTAAAAGTAGATACCCAAGGTTTTGAAAAGAGCGTCTTAGATGGCGCTTTGGCCGTTTTACCAAGGGTACGTGTTATCGAACTCGAAATGTCGTTAGTGCCTCTTTATGAAAGCAATACGTTGTATCTAGAACTAATTCATTTTCTTGAAGAAAAAGGATTCGAGCTGCATGGCATTGATCATGTGTTTTCGAACGCCTCTACCGGTCAACTTTTACAAGTTGATGGTACTTTTGTCAGAAAAAGTATGTAAGACGATCAAAGGAAAAGAAGAATCAAAAGTCGTTCAAAATATTGAACGGCTTTTTTCTTACTACTAAACCTTGTTGCTATCGAAATTATTAATGGTAGAAACGGTATTTTGAATATTGGCCTTGGAGGATGCACCGAACAGAATCGATTCTACATTAGGTAGGCCAGAAACATATTCGATTGCCTCTTTTGGGGGTATGGCTCCACCTGCCAAAACTTGCATGGCAATGGCTCTGAACTTTCTCGTTCTAAGCGTTTCCTCATAAATTTCCTTACCACCCGACATTCTAAAGTTAACCTTGTTTATCGAGGCACATATGATGGGATTTGAAATACCTGCTGCTTCCAAGGTATCTAATAGTTTGGGCATATTCATGGTTATATACCCTGGCTCGGCATTGTATTTTGTAATAATGTAGTCATGATATCCCTTCAAAAGATCTACCATACCCAAACCGAGCAGAAGATCGGTCATTACGTTCTGTAAAAAAATCACTGGCGTTTTTATTCCCTTGAACATCTTCATCTCCGCATCGATCAATAGTTCCATTATGGAAACATAATCTTTTGAAATAAAAGCCTTTCCTCCTTTGAACATGGTTCCAAATAGGTTTCCTGGCACATATTGCTTAATGGTACCAGCTATCCCTAAGTCGGTCATTGCGTTTGCATACTTATGTGCATACGGCATACAGGGGTAGATTTTGAAATCCTTATATTTTTCAGGATTGGCACGAATAATATCGCAAATTTGTGCAATACGGTCATGTGTAGTGCACATGAATGTATTTATACCTGCCTCTCTCGCATGATCGAGAGTCCTAATTATGGCCTCGTTATCTTTGAAACGTACAGCCAGTGCTTGTGACTTTGAATCGGACAAGTGGTTTACCGCAAAAAATTGATTATCTCCGTAAAGAATTCTTTCCATCTAGTACTGGTTTTTTGCACTTTTCTTAATTGTTGCAATGGCCTTGTCTGTAATCCATGCACTTTTAAAATTATTTATCGTATTAGGTGACTCTCCAGTTACGGTATTAATGAAATAGTCCATTTGCGAAGAATATTCTTCCCCACGTAAATAAAAGTCAACTTGACCGGCCAAATCGGTAACATATTTCACGTTCCACCCTTTGGAGTATCCCTGTGGGCATTTTTGATCTTTGAAAAATACTTTCAGTTCATTAGCATCCGAGATGATTTTACCCTTACTCCCAAGAATTGTCATCGAGGTAGACATTTTGCGATAGGTTTCATCGCTCCAATTTACAGAAAGTAAGCCACTGGCCCCACTCTCTAATTTTAGTAGCGAATATACCGCATCGTCAACCTGCGAGGAGTATATGGTCTTAAGAATTGTACCGTGTGCCTCCTTTACTGGCGATAATATGTCGTTGATGAGGTCAATGACATGAGAGGCATAGTCCATCAAGCATCCACCACCTTCGGAAGGGTCTGAGCGCCAAGTATCCGCCTTTTTTTTGATTACAACAGGTCCGTAAGCCTCGCCTTCAAAGTGTTGAACCTCGCCGATATGGCCTTCCTTCACCAATCTTTTCACTTCTTGAAACGTACCAACGAATTTATTGTGGTATCCTACTTGATTGACTAGATTTTTTGATTCGGCTAAGGCAGTCAATTCTGCACTTTGTTCAGGATGTAAGCAAAAGGGCTTTTCTGCAAATACATGAATATTGCGCGACAAGGCATCCTTTACAAAATCATAATGAAATTTTGTCGGAACCGCAATGACGACAGCATCAGGCTTTGCTTGGTCTAACATCTTGCTATGATTGGTATAGCAGGGGAATTGAGTATATTTTTGCAAAGCGCCCAAAACTAGCTTCGAGGTGTCGCACACACCGACCACTTCAACATTGCTGTTGGCACCTAAAATTGACAAATGGGATATTCCCATTTTGCCAGCACCTATCAAAGCTACCCTTACTGCCATCCTTTGAAATGATTAGTAGTTTTTAAAAAAGAATTCGGGGACTTTGTCATGGGACTGTATAAACTTTTTTGTTCTAATTGTAAATATCGCTTAAAATCGCGACTATTCGTTCAGCGGTCTTGCCATCCCACATTTCTGGAATGCCTCCTTTTTTCCATTCGCCAGCATTCATTTTTTCTAAATAAGCGGGAATTTTGGTCGGATCTGTTCCGACAAGTTCATTGGTTCCCACTTCTATCGTTTCTGGTCTCTCGGTAGAATCTCGAAGCGTCATACATGGAATGCCCAAAACAGTTGTTTCCTCTGTAATACCTCCTGAATCTGTAATGACTCCTCTCGAATTTTTTACTAAATGAATAAATTCAAGATAGGGTAGCGGGCCTAATTGTAATAAACGTTCATTTTGATATGCTATTGCTTCAAGCGCTTTTTTTGTTCTTGGATGTACCGGAAACAAAATTGGAAACGAACCGCTACTTGCCAATATCGTATCGAGCATGTTCTTCAAGGTCTGCGGATCATCAACGTTGGCTGGTCTGTGAAGTGTCAATAAATAGTAGTTGCCGGCCTCGAGCTTTTTTTCATGAACTATTGCTGGTGCCCTTAACTTTTCGAGATTTTGATAAAGGGTGTCAATCATTGTGTTTCCAACAAAGTGAATCCTATCATCGGAAATACCTGCGTTCTTAAGATGCGTATTGGCGAGTTTGCTTGTTGTAAAAAAGTAATCGCATATGGCATCGGTTACCATCCTATTTATTTCCTCAGGCATGCGCATATCGCCAGAGCGAATTCCTGCCTCTACGTGTACAACATCAATGCATAGTTTTTTGGCGGTAATGGTGCAGGCCATGGTAGATGTTACATCGCCTACTACTAAAACAACGGTGGGCCGATTTTTTTCAAGCTCCTTTTCAAAACCTGTCATTATGGTCGAGGTTTGCTCTGCTTGAGTTCCGCTACCAGATCCTAGGTTGGCATGTGGTTCGGGAATTCCAAGTTGATTAAAAAAATCCCCGCTCATTTTTTTATCATAGTGCTGACCTGTATGCACTAGGCGGTAATCGATTTTCTTATCCTCCTTATTCTTAAGTTGAATTGCCTTGATAATTGGGGCAATCTTCATGAAGTTTGGTCGTGCCCCAGCAACGATAGTTATTAGCATAAATCAAAGATATTAAGAATAAGACAAGTTAAAAAACCAAAGAGATATTAATAGATGAAATAGGCAATAGTAGCGACGTAAGTTACACAACCTTTACAGCTGCATCCTTTTGGTCGTATGCCTGAATTTTTTGTTTCAGCAATTGGTAGGCTTGTTTGCCTTTGTCCATAATACTATTGTTCAAAGCCCGTGTATCTTTATTTGCTAGATAGGTCTCGGTTATTTCGGCCGTTAGATTGGGTTCGTAAAACATAACGTTCTCCGAGATTAGGAACTTGTCAACCTCTAGCAGATCATCTTGATAAACTGAAATGGTTGGCACTCCTAAAATGGCCAACTCTCTGGTCATAGAGCCACCTGCTCCTATGAATAATGTGCAATTGGATCGAATAAATTCAAAATCCATTGGTTTTTCGGGTACATGGGTATGAGCGAATTTTTCTTGACGGTAATAGTCCAATTGAGTCTTGTCCCGGGCAAGAATGGTAATATCATAGGTGTGCTGAAGTGTTGCTATGGTTTCGTCCAGGAAATTCTGTTTGGCGGTATAGTATTGGGCCGTCAGTGGCTCTGGTCTGATAAATATTTGTGCTTTGGTGCCAGCATCCTTTAAAGATGGCCGAACCTGCTCTTTGTGCCATAAATAAATGCCTTCCTTTACGCCGGGGTACTGCTCAATTTTCTTTCTGGAAATCCCTTTTTTTGATATTTTATCAATGGGCAGGTTCTCGGGAATCAGTATCTGGGTTGCCAGGTAAAAGGCAGGAAGATTTCCCAAAGCATGTTCATTATCATTCGTATAAATTGATGGGATGCCTAAAAGCCATGCAGCTACTGGAGAATGAAAAGAACTTTGGGATACCGCTAGGTCGGGTTTATTGTGCCTAAGGAACTTGTACAACTGCCAAACTCTAATAGGATACCCAAAAACCTTCTTATAAAAGTTTTTGCCGTAGTGTTCACCAACAATCGTATGATTCAATTTTCGTTGGTCTAACAAGGCGACCGTATTGGCTAACGGGCGAGAAGTGATTATGATCTCATGGCCATCCTTTTCCAAATCTTCGATGAGATGATGAAACATCAATACATGAGGAGAATTAGAGATATCGAACCAAATTTTCATATGAATTCTTTGTTGTTAGTTTGTAGGCTTTTGGTTTTATGGCTCAAGGACGAGATTCAGCTAGCAAATACCCAATACTTAAAAGCAGGAAAATCTGCTTTTCTAAATTTTCTCCTTTTTGGTGCCTTAATAGTACTTCTTTAACGCTTCTAATGTCAAAAAATTCTTTAAAGGCATGGTTTTTATCCAATACGTTTTCAATGTCGTGTATTTTCTCTTTGAACCATTTTTCGGTCGGGGATTTGAAGCCCAATTTTTTTCGATCAACTATTGAGGAGGGCAGGTATTCGGCTGCAAAAGCCTTGTGAATTATCTTTCCTTGTTTTGAGTTGAATTTAAATGAGCTATCCAGGGATTCTATGAATGCGACCAAATCATTGTCCAAAATAGGCACTCTGCATTCTAGTCCAAAATTCATGGTTATTTTATCGGTGTACATCAATAAATCATCGGCAAGCATAGTTCGTACGTCATAGAAAAGAAAGGAGTCTTTTATACTTTGAATTTGCGGACTTCTTTGTTGCCATACGTCGTTGATCAAATTTTGCTGCAGTTCTAGATCAGATAATTTTAACGAAGAGGTCTCCGAATTGATCATTCTCAAAATGTCTGATGAAGAAGAAATCGAGTTGAACTCCATCCACGCAGAAACTTGGTCTTTTGGCGCTATTGCATTTATAAAACGTCTTAGGTTTTCTCTTTTCCGGTATAGCGGACTTAAAACCTTAAAAAGGGGAGATAAAAGTCTAAATACCCTCGCTTTTTCAAGATAGGGGAGGGCTTTGTATTTATCATAGCCCCCTAATGGTTCATCGGCCCCTTGTCCGCTCAGCACAACCTTTACATGTGAAGCAGCAAGTTCAGATAAGTAGTACATCGGAATTATTGATGTAGTGGCAATAGGTTCTTCCACTATTTTGGCCGTTTGTTTAATAGATTGCAGAAAATCGCCAACCCCAATTTTTTTAATATGATGGTCTAGCCCAAGAATATTAGCCGTTTCGGAAGCATAACCTATTTCGTCGATTTCGCTGTGATCACCTTCAAAACCAACCGTGAAGGCTTTAATGGTTTGTTCTGATTTTTGTTGGGCTATGGCCGCAACCAAAGCCGAATCTACCCCTCCGCTTAGTAAAATTCCGAGATCTACATCGGCCATCAGTTGTCTTTCAACTGCTTTTTCAAAAAGATCACCGTATTCTTTTGTCAGTTGATTGAAGCTGCCTTTTCGACCTCCGAGTTCCTTATTTTTAGCGAAATAGTTCTTAGTGTGATCAATTTGCGCATGGTTGAGGTCAAAAGTGATGATTTGCCCTGGTTCTACCTTGTAAATATTTTGAAATACAGTCAAAGGTGAGGGAGTATAGCGCATTTTTTGACAATTGAGGATAGCTCCATTGTCTAAAGAAGGACGAAGACATGCTTGTAAAGGCCTTAATTCTGAGGAGAAAAGCAGTCGATTTCCATCAAAAAAATAGTATAATGGTTTGATACCGAATCGATCTCTTGCAAGATGAAACTTTTTTTGGTGGTTATCTAAGTACGCAATTGCAAAAATACCATTGAGCTGGTCAATTGTATCGGTAATCGAATTCTTCCTAAAATAATTGATTATGGTTTCTGTATCGGAATGTCCTCTAAACTCAATTGATCCCAATGTTTCTTTGAGTTCTAAATGATTGTAGATCTCCCCATTAAAGACCATATTACTCTGTTGGTCATAAGAGGCCATCGGTTGTTTGCCTGCCTCACTGAGATCCACTATTGAAAGTCTGTGATGCAATAAATGAACATGATGTTCTCCTATTTGAAATTCTTGATCCCCATTTGCATCAGGACCGCGATGACTGATCTTGTGAAGAAAATCAGTGGTATTGTTAAAATTTATGCTTCCGAGAATGCCGCACATTTCATTAGGCTATTTATAATCATAACACTTACCACTACTGTATTTTTAAATCAGTTGGCAAGCGTCTAAGTTCTAGTGCCGCAAAGATATGCTTTAGAAACTGGGCGGTATCAATTTTGCGTTCAATGGTAAGGAATTTGGTCTTATGACCTAGGAGATGGTCTAAGGGCAAGTTCATATGGTTCATTTATATTGATTGGAATACAAACTTAGTTTTTTTGATATACGGCCAATATAGTATGTCCGCTTATCTGATGCGCCTTTTTATCGATTCGCCTTTCTATAAAAGATGTCAGCCCGAAAATTTTGTTCAATTTCATTCCGAATTTTGCTATTTGCAACCCAAATTTTGATCTTAGGCTGTCGTACCAAAAGGCTAAATAATGTTCTTTTTGAAGAGTTTCCTTTGCAATTTCAATTAGAGTGAGATCGAATAATTGAGCAATGGTTTTTAGCGATTTTTCGTGCCAGAGGCCCATATGGTGAGGCGGCATATTAAAGTAAGCATCCTTTTGAAGTTTCAAAAAGTCAGAATCGTTATTGGGGACAGCGATTACTAAATAGCCCGCTTTCTTAAGGACACTCACTTTACCCTTTAGAAAACTATACACTTGTGAAATGTGTTCTAAAACTTGAAAGGAGCAGACGACATCAAATTTATTTTCATTTTGTACTGCAAAATCTTCAATGGTTTTGTTTAAGATCTTAACATTGCCGTCGTCGAAAGTGGCGGTCTTATTTAACTCAAGACCAACGCAGTTCAACGTTTGGTTCCCTTTCGCGATTCTTTTTAGAAAATCGCCTTGCCCACATCCTACATCGAGGACATTATCATTATTGACAATGTACTTTTGGCAGTATTCGTTCTCCCATTTCCAGGGCATATAGTACCAGTCATGTTCCTGACAAACTTCATAAAAATTAGAATCTCCGGCGATGCGAAATGGATAAAAAAAGCGAAAGCCAGATCGTTCACATTCGTAGAGCGAAATTTCCTTTATATCATCGAACAAATAACCCACATTAAGAAATTTGCGATACCCTTTGACCAAATAGTCAACTGTAATTTTTTTCCGTAAAACAATGGGGCTATCCCTTAGAAAGGGGTTTACGATTTGCGTTGCTGCCATTTGCGATTGTTTAGAACAAATGGTCGGTATTGGTGTGGCATAAGGCTGGTAAAAATTCCTTACACCTTATATACGTACAAATCCCTGGTTTTCGACTATCCTTGTTAACATTTGTCTAGTTAAAAAGCATTTTAGAAGAATAACCGAAATCTTAGAGCACGTGGCTCAGTCAGTTATTATACTAATTGTTTAAGGCCAATGTGTATATTTCTTGCAACCGTTTTGCTTTTTCGAAAACA
>CALIJE010000144.1 GCA_938017825.1 uncultured Flavobacteriaceae bacterium | reverse complement strand
ACCCCGATTTTTTGGTTATCGTTGTTATTGCTCCTTGTAATTGGTATTACTTACATGGATTTTAAAAAAGGAACGAGAAGTCGTTGGCTCGATTTTCTGCTCTTTCTATGTACTGGTATTGCAGGTACATTGATTCTTTTTTTATGGTTTGCAACCGACCACCAGGCGACCAAACTAAATTTTAATGCCTTTTGGGCAGTTGCCCCAAATCTCATTATAGCCTTTGTGTTGCTCAAAAAACGGCTTCCACCCTGGCTGAAAATTTATCTTCTCGTACTTCTTGGTCTACTCGTCTTGACGCTTATAATTTGGGTCTTAAAAGTTCAAATTTTCTCCCCCTTGATTGTCTTTGCTTTGATTGCCTTAGCCATACGTTACCTGTTTTTGATAAAACATACGAAAACAGTCAAACCCCAAACTATCCAATAAACTCTCAATGAACCTACTTACTATAGAAAACATATCAAAGTCGTACGGCGAACGGGTACTTTTTCAGGACCTTTCCTTTGGCATAAATAAAGATCAGAAGATCGCGCTTATCGCCAAAAACGGAACTGGAAAAACATCAATCTTGAACATTCTTTCCGGTGCGGATACTCCGGATGCGGGGCAAGTAAACTTTCGCAAAGACATTAGAACTTCTTTCTTGGAACAAGAGCCGAATTTGGATCAATCCTTAACGGTTGAGCAGACGATTTTGGCTTCGGACAATGAGGTACTCAAGGTAATAGCCACTTATGAAAGGGCCATAGAAAATCCTGATGAAGTCGATGCATACCAATCGGCATTCGAGGCGATGGAACGCTTCTCGGCCTGGGACTTCGAAACACAGTACAAACAAATATTATCCAAACTAAAACTGGAAGATCTATCGATGAAGGTATCGCTATTGTCAGGCGGACAAAAAAAGCGACTTGCGCTCGCCAATGCCTTGATCAATAGACCCGACTTATTAATTCTCGATGAGCCCACCAACCATCTCGACCTTGAGATGATCGAATGGCTTGAGCAGTATTTTGCCAAAGAAAAAATGACGCTTTTCATGGTAACGCACGATCGTTATTTTCTAGAGCGTGTTTGCAATGAGATTATCGAATTAGACAATGGCAAGTTGTATCCATATAAGGGGAACTACTCCTATTATTTGGAAAAGAAGGAAGCCCGTATCGAACAAGAGTCTGTAGAACATCACAAATCAAAGCAACTCTTTAAAAAGGAATTGGCCTGGATGCGACGACAACCTAAGGCAAGAACCACAAAATCAAAATCGCGTATCGATGATTTTCAGGCCATCAAAGAAAAGGCTGGCAAACGCAGAAAGGAACACGAAGTGCAGCTTGAAATCAATATGGAACGTATTGGCAGCAAAATCCTAGAACTGCACAAACTCGTGAAGGCATATCCTAATAAACCAATTCTCGATAAATTCGATTATACCTTCCTAAAAGGGGAACGTGTTGGAATAATCGGCAAAAACGGCACAGGGAAGTCTACATTCTTGAATATAATTACCGGAGCCGACCAAGCTGACGGCGGCAAGGTAGTCGTCGGGGACACGATTAAATTTGGATACTACACCCAAAAAGGAATAGAGATCAAACAAGGACAAAAAGTTATCGATGTGATTCGTGAGTTCGGAGATTTCATTCCACTTATGAAAGGACGTCAGATCTCGGCCCAACAACTGTTAGAGCGTTTTCTTTTTGATCGCAAAAAGCAGTATGATTTTGTGGACAAGCTCAGTGGTGGGGAACGCAAAAGACTTTATTTGTGTACCGTTTTGATTCAAAATCCGAATTTTCTGATCCTAGATGAACCCACCAATGACCTAGATATCGTAACCCTCAATGTGTTGGAGAGCTTTCTCTTGGACTTTCCAGGATGTGTCATTGTAGTTTCGCACGATCGCTACTTTATGGATAAGATCGTAGATCATTTGTTCGTCTTTCGAGGCAATGGGGTTATCGAGGATTTTCCGGGCAACTATTCTGACTTTAGGGCCTACGAGGACAGTATGGTCATAGAGAACAGAATTGAAAAGGAGAAGCAGAAAGAAGCCTTAAAAACACCTAAGAATAATTGGAAACAAAATGACACCAAGACCAATCTCTCCTATAAAGAGCAAAAAGAACATAAACAATTAGAAAAGGACATTCAAAAACTGGAATTTAAAAAAGGCGAGATCGAACAACAGTTCGTTTCGGGAGATCTTACCGGTGATGATATAACAGAACTCTCTATAGCCTTAAAGGAAATCAACGATGGCATTGAGACCAAAACCGAAAGATGGTTTGAACTTTCGGCGAAGTTAGAGTAACAGACAGAAAGGGCTCCTTCTTCGACCAAAACAACTAACAGCGAATATCCCAGACAGTTCTTAAGCTTGCAGTCGTACTATGCATTACTTTTTAAAATACCTCAATCACCTCATCAGCGCTACCAATCAACATGGAGTGCACTCTCCTTTTGTCTATGAATATGTGACCAAATGCCTCTATAACAAAAAACGCTATTCAAAACAGAAGGACATCAATACCCTATTTAAGAGTATAGCATTTTTTTCCGTTGAGCATATCATGACCAACCCAACGGATGTTTCGCTTGAAACACTACTTCAAGAAGAATTCAATATTAAGGCATCTGATAACGTTCCCGTAGATCTTATCTATTTTGATTGTCCCAGGGAAGACATAGTGCCTAGCTTCCTAAAAAAAGTACACAATAACAGCATTCTTTTTTTCAGTAATATCCATCAGAAAAAAGAACGTAGCGAAATTTGGGAACGGCTTACCCAACATGAAGACATAACAGTATCTATTGATTTGTTTTATTGCGGAATGTTATTCGTTCGCACAGAACAAGTAAAGGAACATTTTAAGATTCGGATTTAAACCGCTAATTTTAATTCCTATGGAAAAGGATACCATTTATTATGTTCTAGGTGCCTTGGCGTTCATTTACCTCCTTATCGGAATGCGCAACAGAAGGCAAGCAAAAGGGCGAAAAAATCGCAAGTTTATGGATAACTATAAGCGCAGGGAGGATAAAGAGTAATTTGTAAACATCTTTGAAATTTACACTTGAAAAATGAAAATCTATACCAAAACAGGCGATCAGGGTACTACAGCACTATTCGGAGGCACGCGAGTACCCAAACATCATATTCGCATCAATAGCTATGGCACCATCGATGAGCTAAATTCATGGTTGGGGCTTATTCGTGATCAACGAATAGATGATCGGTCGGCGGAGGTACTTACCTTGATACAGGAAAAACTATTTACGGTGGGTGCCATATTGGCGACAGAACCCAAAAAGGCCGTCTTAAAAAATGGCAAGGAACGATTGAACATTCCAAAAATTTCAGATACCGATATTCAACTCTTGGAAACCGAAATGGATCACATGGATACACAATTATCCCGAATGACCCATTTTATTTTACCAGGCGGGCACACTACCGTGTCATACTGTCATATTGCCCGTACGGTCTGTAGAAGAGCTGAACGCATGGCAACCTTATTACATGAACAAGAACCCATTGACCCTGCCGTTTTAAAGTATATCAATCGGCTGTCTGACTACCTTTTCGTGTTGGCACGAAAATTGTCATTTGATTTGAAAGCGAAAGAAATAAAATGGATTCCTGAGAAAAAGGGCTAATAATTTCCATATTTCATCGTTATCAAATTATTACCGCAAAAGAAATGTTGATAAGTAACTCGAAATCAAGTAAAAAAAACTTGACTTTTTGCTTTTAAAATTTACTTTTGCAAAATATTAAAATCAAACTATTACCATGTATTGGACATTAGAATTAGCATCGTATTTAAGTGATGCGCCATGGCCTGCTACCAAAGATGAATTAATCGATTACTCGATTCGAACAGGAGCACCTCTAGAGGTGGTTGAAAACCTGCAGTCGATGGAGGAAGAGGGAGGAGAGATTTATGAATCAATTGAAGAGATCTGGCCAGATTACCCGACCGAGGAAGATTACCTCTGGAACGAGGATGAATATTAAGTCAACAAATTTTACACCATAAAAAAGTCCCTATTTGGGGCTTTTTTTATGCCTAAACAGATGAAAGGTTCTCGCCGTTTTTCTGTAATTTTGGCAGCTATCGGTCGTTTTTGTCCTATTCGCTGAAAATGGAATGTATTTTGACAAACAAAGGACAGTACTGAAATCAATTTCAGCACACAACAGGACGGCCTAGCCCCATATCCGTTAAAACAACAGTACAATATGAGTTTTTTAAATTCGATACTTAAGACCTTTGTTGGCGACAAGTCTAAAAAAGACGTCAAGGAACTACAGCCACTGGTCGACAAAATAAAATCGTACGAGCAAGAATTCGAAGGTCTAAGCCTAGATGCGCTTCGGGCCAAAACTAATGAATTCAAGGCCAGAATTGCAGAAGACTGTAAAACCGTGAACGATAAAATTCAAGGTTTGGAAGAAGAGGTAAAGGCTTCGACCGACATCGATAAGAATGAGGATACCTACGGAGAAATAGACAAACTAAAAGAGGAGCGTTACAAAATTTCCGAGGATACCTTGAACAATATGCTACCAGAAGCTTTTGCAGTGGTCAAAGAAACTGCAAAACGTTTTAAGGATAACGAAACCTTGACCGTAACCGCTACTGAATATGATCGCGAACTTTCGGGATCAAAAGAGTATGTCTCACTGGATGGTAATAATGCCATTTGGAAAAACTCTTGGGATGCTGCCGGAAAACAGGTGACCTGGGATATGGTACATTATGATGTGCAGCTCATTGGTGGTATCGCCCTGCATCAAGGTAAGATTGCCGAAATGCAAACTGGTGAAGGTAAAACCTTGGTAGCCACACTACCCTTATATCTCAATGCCCTTTCAGGAAATGGTACGCACTTGGTCACGGTAAATGATTATCTCGCAAAGCGTGATAGCGCATGGATGGCCCCTATTTTTCAGTTTCACGGACTTTCAATCGATTGTATCGATCATCATAAACCAAATTCAGAAGGTCGCCGCGCTGCCTATAATGCAGATATTACTTATGGCACCAATAACGAATTTGGCTTTGATTATTTGAGGGATAATATGGCGCATACCCCAAAAGATTTGGTACAACGGCCACACCATTATTCGATAGTGGATGAGGTCGATTCTGTTTTGGTTGATGATGCCCGTACCCCCTTGATCATTTCTGGGCCAGTTCCCGAAGGTGATCGTCACGAATTCAACGAGCTCAAACCAAAAATCAACGACATCGTTCAGAAGCAACGCCAGCATTTGACCGGTGTTTTGGCCGAGGCAAAAAAATTAATCAAGGAAGGGGATACCAAGGAAGGCGGATTTCTTTTGTTGCGTGTACATCGTGGATTGCCCAAAAACAAAGCCTTGATCAAATTTTTGAGCGAAGAAGGCATCAAGCAATTGCTACAAAAAACCGAGAACTTCTATATGCAGGACAACAATAGGGAAATGCCCAAAGTTGATGAAGACCTGCTTTTTGTTATCGATGAAAAAAACAATCAGATCGAACTTTCCGATAAAGGGGTTGAATATATTTCCGGGGCGCAGGACAAAGACTTTTTCATTATGCCAGATATCGGAGGTGAAATCGCAAAAATCGAAGGACAAGGCCTTCCTATAGAAGAGGAGGCAAAACTCAAGGATGAACTCTTTAAGGATTTTACCGTAAAGAGTGAACGCATTCACACCATGAGCCAACTTCTTAAGGCCTATACCCTCTTTGAAAAAGATGTGGAGTATGTTGTCATGGACAATAAGGTCATGATCGTAGATGAGCAGACAGGACGAATTATGGATGGTCGTCGGTACTCTGACGGACTACATCAGGCCATAGAAGCCAAGGAAAATGTAAAGATCGAAGCCCTTACGCAGACCTTCGCAACGGTAACCTTGCAAAACTATTTCCGTATGTATAAAAAACTATCGGGGATGACAGGTACGGCAATCACGGAGGCAGGTGAATTCTGGGAAATCTATAAGTTGGACGTGATGGAAATTCCGACCAACAGGCCCATTGCACGTGACGATCGCAATGATTTGATCTATAAGACCAAACGAGAAAAATACAATGCCATTATCGATGAGGTTACAAAACTCTCCCAGGCGGGAAGACCGGTATTGATCGGTACCACCTCGGTCGAAATTTCCGAATTGCTTTCGCGAATGTTGTCGATTCGAAAAGTGCCCCATAACGTTTTGAATGCCAAATTGCATAAAAAAGAAGCAGACGTTGTTGCAGAGGCCGGTAAAGGTGGAATCGTAACCATAGCGACCAACATGGCGGGGCGTGGTACGGATATTAAATTAAGTGACGAAGTAAAGGCAGCTGGCGGATTGGCCATTGTGGGTACCGAACGTCATGATTCTCGACGTGTAGACAGGCAATTACGAGGTAGATCCGGACGTCAAGGAGATCCAGGAAGTTCACAATTTTACGTGTCCTTGGAGGATAACCTCATGCGTTTATTCGGATCGGACCGCGTTGCCAAAATGATGGACAAAATGGGCTTGGAAGAAGGGGAGGTTATTCAGCATAGTATGATGACCAAATCTATCGAACGAGCTCAGAAAAAAGTGGAGGAAAATAACTTCGGGGTTCGTAAGCGTTTATTGGAATATGATGATGTAATGAACGCCCAACGTGAAGTCGTTTATAAAAGAAGACGGCATGCCCTGCAGGGAGAGCGCTTGAAAGTGGATATCGCGAACATGATCTATGACACCTGTGAGGTCATCGCAGAGACGAATAAAGGAGCCAATGATTATAAGAACTTTGAGTTTGAGTTAATTAAATACTTTTCGATTACCTCTCCTATTTCCGAAGAAGAATTTGGCAAAATGGATACGCAGGAAATGGCCTCCACATTGTACAAAAGTGCCTATGAGCACTATCAAAGTAAAATGCAACGCAATGCCGAGACCGCCTTCCCTGTCATTAAGCAGGTTTATGAGGATAATGCAAACAAATTTGAGCGCATAGTGGTACCTTTTACAGATGGCGTAAAAACCTTGAACGTGGTTACCGATCTTAAAGAGGCCTATGAAAGCAATGGTTCTCAATTGGTCACGGATTTCGAGAAGAACATTTCATTGGCGATCATTGATGATGCATGGAAGACTCATTTGCGAAAGATGGATGAACTGAAACAATCTGTTCAATTGGCCGTACACGAACAAAAAGACCCCTTGTTGATTTATAAGTTCGAAGCCTTCCAACTTTTTAAAGATCGTATCGACAATGTCAACAAAGAAGTAGTATCGTTCTTGTTCAAAGGCGAGCTACCCTCTTCGAACCCGAACGCGATAAGTGAGGCACGAACGGTTTCTAGACCAAAAGAGAACATTCAAACCAGTAAGGAAGAGATACCGAACAGCGATGAGTTAGCGGCGCGAAACAGGGCTGTTGGCCAGAACCAGGGTCGTCGTCCGCAGGTAACGGAAACAATTGTGCGCGAGCAACCTAAAATAGGTCGCAACGATCGTGTGACCATCAAGAATATTATGTCTGGGGAAAGCAAGACATTAAAGTTCAAACAGGCCGAACCTTTGATCAAAAAAGGAGAATGGGTCTTGACCGATCATTGATTTGCCATGCGCCAATGATTTAAAGTACATCTCGAATTAGAAATGCGACCAAATTGGTCGCATTTTTAGTTCTAAATCTTTTTGGTCACTTCTAAAAACGAATTATCCCTATTAGAAATTGGAATATATACCAAAACATAACTAGCTTTACAGTACAAAGCAGATAATTTATTTTAATAATCGAATACGACCAGACCTTTATCACCGGATTTTAAAACTTTGGATTATGGAAAAGACCAAAAAATTGGAAGAGCGGCTGAAGGCAAAGGCACGATTGGTGCTCAAGGTAAATTACTTTACGTCTATTTTCTCTTTAATCTTCGGAGCAATTTGTTATTTCGCCCTTGATATAAAAATTGTCATACCCTATATATTCTTGGGCTTTGGTATTTTGAACCTCACCAATACCATTCTCTATAAATCTCACAAGAACCTTACACTTACCTATAACATCGTTTCTATTATGACCTTGGCTGGAGCAACTGTCATTACGCTGTATAGTGGAGGTATTAACAGTCCGTTTATCTTTGTTCTGGCCATCATAGTCATTGCGGGCTACGTCACTACCAAATCGTATGGTACCATATATCTGAATCTTAACTTGTTGATTATATTGCTCATCTATTCTCAGAGCATAGCCGACTTTAATTTTGTGACCAATGCCGTTCCCGAACAATCCAAAAATTTGTTCGCACTACTCAGCGTCCTGTTCTCGGTATATCTTTTAGGTGGTGTGTTCGGAAAAAATCTACTGCATGCCCATCATAATCTCTACAAGACAAAGAGTGAGCTCGAAGGTCGAATAATTGAAAAAGAAACACTTTTAAAAGAAGTGCATCATCGCGTTAAAAACAACCTACAAACCGTTTCCAGTCTTCTAAGTATGCAGTCTCGGAATACCGAAGACCCAAACGTAAAAAGTTTATTTAAAAGCAGTCAAAATAGGGTAATTTCTATGGCCATGGTACATGAGATGCTTTATATGCGCGAGGATATTTCGAAAATCGAGTACAAGTCATATGTGCAGGATTTAGCTGAATATTTGATTCGATCCATAAAAGGTACCAGTAGCAATATTACCTTGGATATTGATATCCCAGACGTAAAATTGAACATTGATACTGCAATCCCGTTGGGTCTTTTGATCAATGAGGCGGTGACCAATGCATTGAAATATGGTATTGTAGACGATAGCAAAGGTGAAATTTTTATCAAGTTACGCCGCGATAGTGATGATGAGTATCTCTTGAATATAGGTGATAATGGTGATGGGTTCGCGGAAACGATTACCTATAAGAATTCTAAATCCCTCGGTTTGAAACTGATACATAATTTAGCACGGCAATTGCGTGGCTCCATTATACGCGACCTTACCAAAAAAGGTACGCACTATATCGTAAAATTTAAGGAGGTTCAGGATCAAATTCCGTCAATCGCCTAGTACGTGTCCTTTCTGTTTTCCATTTTTCATTGGTAGTGGTTTTCCATATATTTAGTTGATTTTACTAAAACCAGCCCAATGTTTAAAATATTACTTCCCATAGCGCTCTTTTGCTGCGTCACTGTCTTTGGTCAAGATTACTTTTTAGAAAAATACGAGCCTTTCAATTCGGACATTCCAAGCCCTGAACAATTTTTGGGTTATGGTATTGGGGAGCATCATACCAGGCATGATAGAATCGTTGGCTATCTGGAGGAACTTGCCGAACGCTCCGATAGGGCTTCTATATATACCTATGGAAAAACCCATGAAGGGCGCAAGTTGGTGATGTTAACCATAACTACCCCGGACAATCTATCGAATCTAGAGTCGATAAAAAAACAGCACCTTGCCTTTACGGATGCCTCACAAAACGTTTCGAACTATAATAGCGTGCCCATTTTCATTAATTTGGCCTATAATGTTCATGGCAACGAACCATCAAGTTCAGAAGCCGCTTTGCTAAGTGCCTATACTTTTGTCGCTTCTGAGAATCCGGAAATTCTTAGCTATCTAAAAAATGCGGTTATTATGATCGATCCTACCATCAACCCCGATGGGCGGGATCGGCATACCCAATGGGCGAATAGCTACCAAGGTACCCCCAATGTATCGGATCCGCAAGACGCAGAACACAATGAGTATTGGCCCGGCGGCAGAACCAATCACTATTGGTTCGATTTGAACCGTGATTGGCTTTTGGGTATCAATCCCGAAAGTCGCGGAAAATTGACCTGGTACCATGAATGGTATCCCAACGTCGTTACCGATTTTCACGAAATGGGAAGCCAGAGTAGCTATTTCTTTGAGCCAATGAAGGCGAATGGCAGTCTGGATCCCATAATGCCCAAAGAAAATTACGAAGACCTCAACAATATGTTCGGGGCAGAGTTCGCAAAGGCCCTAGATAGCATTGGTTCGTTATATTTTACCAAAGAGGTATTCGATGGTACTTATCCTGGCTATGGCTCTTCTTATCCAGATTTACAGGGCGGTCTAGGCCTTTTGTTCGAACAAGCCAGCTCTCGGGGTCACGAGCAAAACACGGCTTATGGCAAAATAACTTTTCCGTTTACGATTCGAAATCAATACACATCGAGCATAACCACTGTAAAAACGGCTGTTAAGAATAAAGCCTTTATGTACAAATACCAACAAGATTTTTTTAAAAGCGCAGAAACTCGGGCCGCAAGAGGAAAAATTCGAGGCTATACATTTGGTGATGCCTTCGATAAGAATCGCACCAAGGCGTTCATAGATAAGTTGTTGTTGCATAACATAAAAGTGTACAAATCAGGAGACAAATTTGTGGTACCGACGAAACAACCTCAATACCGTATGGTGCAGACGATGTTCGAAACCTATAGCAAGTATCGCGATAGCGTTTACTATGATGCCTCGGCATGGTCGGTCGCCAATTTCTACAATATGCGATACAGGTCGGTATCGAATTTAAATTTGGGTGAAGAAGTCAGCAGTACCGAAAACTTCGTAAAGGTTGCACCTATCGTAAAGAGTGCATATGCATATGTTATTGATTGGGACGACTACAATGCACCTGCTGCATTGCATTACCTACAGGAAAATGGCCTAGTACTATCCTCGGCATTTAAACCTTTTTCGGTAAAGAGTGGCAATCAAACCATGAAGATGAACTACGGCAGTTTGGTACTGCCCGTTGCTTTGCAAAAGAAGACAGCTGAAGAAGTATTTGCGCTTTTACAGAAGGCGCAGGCCAAATTTCAGGTTCCTATGTATGCTGTGAGCACAGGTCTTAGTTTAAAAGGTGTTGATTTAGGCAGTCGATTTGTTCAACCTTTGAAAAAAACAAA
>CALIJE010000143.1 GCA_938017825.1 uncultured Flavobacteriaceae bacterium | reverse complement strand
CGGATAAACGAGGTGACGATACCGCCGTTGGCTATTAGCACAACGATACATAATGATAGGTTGCTTATGAAAAAGGTGCTTAAAATTCTCTTTAAAACGATCGGGGTAATCGTACTTCTCGTTTTAGTAGTATTTGGGGTCTGTTATGCACTATACGATCAAGATTTGCCCGAAGGAAAACCAGGACCTGAGGCTGACGCAATGGCCAATAAAATGCTGAAAGCGGTAAATAATGAACAGTACCTTAAAACTCGAATATTGGAATGGTCGTTTGCAGGTAATAAGCATCATTACAAATGGGACAAAGAGAACGGAAAAGTGGTCGTTCGATGGAAAGATTTCAAAGTGAATTTAAATTTGAATAATCCTGAAAAAAGCTTTGTTTATGAGGACAATGCCGAAATACTTGGAGCCGATCGTTCAAAATTGATCGAATCAGCCCTGTCCTATTTCAACAACGATTCTTTTTGGCTGGTCGCCCCATTCAAAGTATTTGATCAGGGTACCAAACGAGCAATCGTAACCATGGAGGATGGTAGCGACGGACTCTTGGTAAACTACACTTCCGGAGGTTCAACACCTGGGGATTCATATGTATGGAAATTGCAACCGAACGGTTTTCCCGAAAGTTTTCAAATGTGGGTCGGCATAATCCCCATTGGCGGACTAGAAGCTTCTTGGGATGATTGGAAGGTGATGGAAAACGGACTTTACCTGCCGGCATCGCATAAATTTGGTCCTTTGACCATAACTATGGGCAATTTAGCTGCCTACGACTAAAAATCGGTCAGCCCAAATTCGCTTAGCACTACCTCCCACTCTTGCGTCTCGGTAATCGATAGTATGTGCTGTGAAATCTCCTTCTCTAAAGTAGACCGGCCAGAAAAAATACCAAACGCATAGAACTGTACGTCGAACTTTACAGGAAGTATTTGTAGGTCTGCCAGTTCCGGGTCTTCTTGAATACGGTATTTTAAAATGGGTTCGTCGTACATAAACGCGGAAATAGTTCCCTTTTTTAAATCCTGAAGACCTTGCGCTACTGCAGAGTAGGCATGAACATCTTTAAAAAAATGTTGGTTTAGGTACTCCATGGCACCAGTATTTGCAATGGTACCTACCTTGCGCTCCTTAAAAGCCATAAAACCTTCAGGGTTATTGCTCAGTTGATCAACAGTAAGGTTCGAAGCAATACTTGCTGTAAGCCCAGAGATGAACAAGAGTCCCCCGAACATTAAAACCAAGGCCGATATTTTGCCCATTTTGGTTTTCGGAGCCTTATCCCCATAGCCTACGGTTGTTAAAGTCACTGCAGACCACCATATACCGTCCCATATGCCGCGACCGCTATTCCTAAAATGATGTGGATTATCCTTCCGTTCAAAATACCATCCGAGCAAACCAAAACCGAAAATAATCAATAAGAGGGCTAACAGTCCCTTTAGAAAATTCTGATTAAAAAAGCTTTTGAGAAAACTCGTGAATTTCTCAAAGGTTGTAGCTTCCGAAATGGCGATCGTCGAATGGGCGGCATAGTACGAATCGGTAAACTCAAAGGCCTTACTTCGTTCACTGGTAATGGTCAATGGGTTGATACTGATATCTATTTCCCCTTTCGCTAAGGCGTTGAGCATCTCTTGAAAACCCATGGGAACCATTTTGTAATTGAGATTTAAATCAGCCGCGGTGCGTTCCCAAAGCCAAATATTAATGCCTTCCAAATACCCATTGTTCTGCACTATAAATGGTGGTGCAGTCGTATAACCGACCCTTAGAGTATCTTGGGTGATTTGAGAAGACAGTAAAGTACAATAGGAAAATAATACAAATAACAGTGTAACTTTTTTCATCTGAGAGGTCAATTTCCGGACTTGTTAAAAATACAATTTTATGGCAAAAACCAATAGACGGCGATACGGTACCTAGCAATATAGTTGTGTATATTTAGACCACTATTTTATCATCTATGCAAATATCGATCTTACAAAAAGAGGAGTTTAGCCATGAACTTCAAGAACAAGCCAAATTGATGTTCAATGAATTGAATTCCGAAATCGCGCAAATTCCGTTAGAACAAATTTTGCAAGATTCCGAACATATCGTTTTTGTAACCGCAATGCAAAACAAAGCACTACTTGGTATGGCCGCTATGGGAATATATAAGGTAATATCAGGACATAAAGGCATGATCGAGGATGTGGTCGTATCACAAAAACATCGTGGTAAGGGAATTGGCAGATTGTTGATGGAAAAACTTCTTGAGGAAGCGAAAAAACGTAGATTAACCGAAGTTCTATTGTTTTCGGGTCATCATCGTGAGGCAGCCATAAACCTTTATAAGAGTTTGGGTTTCAAGCTGAAAAATAGCGGATTGTATCGATTGGGCCTTGACTAATCGACCTTCTTAACATGTTTGAACTGGCTTTTCAATTCGTCCATAGATTCTTGCAATTGGCGTAATAGGCCTTTCTCCGTTGTGGCATCGACACCAAAGGTAATCTTACTGTTTACCTCCCACATTTCCTGAATCTGGAATGGCTTAATCTCATAAGGTGGGTAGTTTTCATTAAGCGAAACCAAGGTAACATTGTTCGAATTGGGTCTACGCTCAATTTTTTTGACAAGCACGGCATCTTCCAGTACCACTACGTACATTTTGTTAGAACTAACATTATCAATATGCTCACAGGCCCTGGCCAAAACCCAATCCCCTGGTTTTAAATTAGGCAACATACTATCCCCTTCTACTTGAAACCCGCGATAGGTGGCATTTCTAAATTCAGGAATAGGTAAATCAAATGCTGGCAGTTGTTCATACCAGCTCGTATCTTGAATGTTCTGCGGATAGCCTGCAGCCGCCTTTGCATTAACCAAGACCATATTATCATTATCCGAGGAATCAACAGTAACCACCTTGGGAATAACGCTGATATTTGAGGTTTGTAGATGCTTTTGTTCACTTTCCCCAAACAACCAAAGCGGATTAATTTGAAACTGCCGCAGCAATTCTGAGACTACGCGTCCCGAAAGCTTTGTACGTCCGCGTTCAATATCGGCGGTAGTATTGGATACCCCCAATAATTTGGCGAACTCGGCTTGGGTATGCCCCAATTCTCTCCGTACTTCGATAAATCGTTTTAGTGTTAATTCGTTTTCCATAGAACAATAGAGTGTTAAAATGAAGAATACCCAAATATACAAAATATGGAGTATATCCAAAAAATATTAGGAATATTTCCATAATTAGGAATTATTCCATATTTTTGGACTATATACCAAAACAAGTATTCGTTTCATTTAAAATTCAAACCCTATGGAGAATGCAAAAATTTTAGTTTACGATGGCAGTTTCAACGGCTTCCTAACAGCAGTATATCGCTCTTTTGACGAAAATATTCAAGTCGCCGATATTCAGAAGAAATCGGTAGTACAAAGAGGATTGTTCTCCGATACCGAAACCATCTTTACACAAATGGGGCATGCAAAATCTGTTTGGAACGGTATTCAAACCAAGAGTCATATCATAATTCGCAATATCTATTTTGCATTCCTAAGTGAGCAAATGGGCATTGAAATGATCCTGTATAAGTATATCAAGAAACTATTTGCTCCCACTGATGTATTGGCGCTGAATTTTAGCGATGATTCTATTACAAAAATCAATAAACTCGCCAAAACCGTCGGAAAGGAAAAACAAGTATTGGAAACGCGCCTAAAATTTAAAAGTACTGCCGATGGGGTTTATTTTGCTTTTGTCAATCCAGAGAACGATGTATTACCGCTACTGTCTAGACACTATAGATTTCAATATTCCAAAATTCCTTGGCTCATTTTTGATCATAAAAGAAATTATGGGTTGTACTACAATTTAAAAACTGTTGAATTTGTTTCCCTAAATACAGATGTATTGAATAAGAACACAGATTTGAATACAATGCATGTAAAAGACGTTCTGGTACGAAAACTGCACAGGCAACCTATGCAAAAAACAAGAAGTGATTATGCACGTGAACGTGCAGCCGTTTAGTCATGAACGCATAGCGGTAGTTCACAGTTCTCCTTTTCTAAGCCTATTATGGCAAAGACTTTAATTTTGCCTAAACTAAACTAACCTCACTACTTTTTTAGAGCGCAAAACTGTATTTTTGCAGCTTTGCCAATTCGCATGATCAATTACGAGGAAAGTATAGAAGTTAAAGGTGCCAGGGTACACAACCTAAAGAACTTGGATGTAAGCATTCCTAGGGAAAAATTGGTGGTTATCACCGGACTTTCTGGAAGTGGAAAATCCTCACTTGCATTTGACACCATTTATGCGGAAGGCCAACGTCGATATATCGAAACTTTTTCGGCTTATGCCCGACAGTTCTTAGGGGGCCTAGAGCGACCAGACGTTGACAAAATCGATGGTCTGTCTCCCGTAATTGCCATCGAACAGAAAACAACAAGCAAGTCACCCCGCTCTACCGTAGGTACCATTACCGAGATTTACGATTTTCTGCGACTTTTGTTCGCCCGAGCTGGAGACGCCTATAGCTATAATACTGGCGAGAAAATGGTTAGCTATAGCGATGAGCAAATTAAGCAACTGATCATTTCCTCTTTTGCCGATAAGAAAATCAATATACTCGCCCCGATCATCAAGTCTAGAAAGGGGCATTATCGTGAACTTTTTGAGCAAATCGGGAAACAAGGATTTGTAAAGGTTCGTGTAGATGGTGAGGTTTTGGATATCGTTAAGGGCATGAAGGTTGACCGTTACAAAACCCATGACATTGAAATTGTAATAGACCGTCTTAAAATAAAGCCGTCCGAAGAATTGGATAAACGTCTTTCAGAAACCATAAATACTGCCATGTACAGTGGCGACAATGTGTTGATGGTCCTTGAAGAAGGGGAAACCGAACCAAGATATTTCAGTCGTGATCTAATGTGTCCGAGTACGGGCATCTCCTACCCTTCTCCCGAGCCAAATACCTTTTCCTTTAATTCCCCAAAGGGAATGTGTTCGGAATGCAACGGCTTGGGACATGTGCACGAGGTGAACGAAAAGAAAATTTTTCCGAATTCAAAATTATCGATTCAAGCCGGTGGTATCGCACCACTGGGGGAATACAAAAAGTCTTGGGCTTTTAAGCAAATAGAAACCATTGCGCAGCGCTATGATTTTGAACTCACAGACCCTATTGCTGAAATTCCGACTGAGGCCATTAATGTACTGCTTAATGGCGGGCACGAGGTGTTTGAAGTCGATTCTAAAAGTCTCGGGGTAAAGCGCAGCTATAAGATCGACTATGAGGGAATTTCCAATTTTATAAAAAACCAATTTCAGGAGGCAGAATCTACTTCCATAAAACGATGGGCAAAGGAGTATATGGACAAGGTTGTCTGTCCCGAATGCGAAGGATCGCGCTTGCGAAAAGAATCGCTCAACTTTAAAGTGAACGAAAAGAACATTGCCGAACTAGCGCATTTGGACATTACAGACCTCGCGGATTTTTTCGATAAACTCGAAAAGACCTTGACCGGTAATCAACAAAAAATAGCAGAGGAAATCATCAAAGAAATTCGCGCCAGAATTCGGTTTTTATTGGACGTAGGGCTAGATTATCTGTCCTTGAATCGAAGTTCTAAATCCCTTTCGGGCGGAGAGGCCCAGCGTATTCGCTTGGCAACTCAAATAGGATCCCAATTGGTCGGCGTACTCTACATATTAGATGAACCCAGCATCGGCTTGCACCAAAGGGATAACGACCGATTGATCACTTCCCTAGAATCGCTTCGAGATATTGGAAACTCGGTCATCGTGGTCGAACACGACCGCGACATGATCGAACGCGCAGATCATGTTATCGATATTGGCCCCAAAGCCGGTAGGCATGGCGGGGAGATTATATCGGAAGGTAATCCGTCTGACTTAAAATCATTTCAAACGCTTACCGCTGACTATATTACGGGTAAGAAAGAAATTGCGGTGCCGAAAAAACGTCGAAAAGGCAATGGTAAGAAAATTTCGTTGAGCGGCTGTACCGGGAATAATCTAAAAAATGTCTCTATAGAACTGCCGTTGGGTAAAATGATAGGTGTTACCGGGGTTTCCGGTAGTGGAAAATCGACCTTGATCAATGAAACCCTATATCCCATTATGAATGCGCACTACTTTAACGGGGTGAAGAAACCTATGCCGTATAAAAAGATTACCGGCCTGGAGCATATTGATAAAGTAATCGATATCAACCAAAGCCCTATAGGTAGAACGCCACGTTCGAACCCGGCGACCTATACCGGTGTCTTTAGTGAAATACGTTCGCTGTTCACAAAAACTCCAGAAGCCGCAATTCGGGGGTACAAACCTGGGCGCTTTAGTTTCAATGTTAAAGGAGGACGTTGTGAGACCTGCCAAGGAGGCGGACTTCGAGTAATTGAAATGAACTTTTTGCCCGATGTATATGTCGACTGTGAAACCTGTCATGGTAAACGATTCAATCGTGAAACCTTGGAAATTCGGTACAAAGGAAAATCAATTTCCGACGTGCTGGAAATGACGATCAATGAGGCCGTGGCATTTTTTGAATTGATTCCTAAAATACATCGAAAATTAAAGACGATTCAAGATGTCGGGCTCGGGTATATCTCATTGGGTCAGCAATCGACTACCTTATCTGGTGGTGAGGCACAGCGTATAAAACTAGCAACCGAACTTTCTAAAAGAGATACCGGGAATACTTTTTACATTTTGGATGAACCCACTACCGGACTTCATTTTGAAGATATTCGTGTTCTAATGGAAGTTTTGAACAGATTGGTAGACAAAGGAAATACGATTCTTGTTATCGAACATAATTTGGATGTCATTAAAATGGCCGATCATATTATTGATATTGGATACGAAGGTGGTCGAGGTGGCGGCATGATCGTGGCAAAAGGCACCCCTGAACAAGTGGCCAAAGATCCAAAAAGTTACACGGCTAAATTTTTAAAGAAAGAATTAAATTAAAATGCCAATATTCACGTTAGAATTAGGTAAAGGTGTTTTGAAGCAAATATTATGAGAAAAGAACAGCATCACAAGGGTTGGAATGAAATGAAAACCAATGATTCTTGGGCCATATTCAAAATCATGGGTGAATTCGTAAACGGATTTGAACGCATGAGTACCATTGGGCCATGCGTATCTATATTCGGGTCTGCCCGAACAAAAGAAAATGAACCCTACTATAAACTAGCCGTTGAAATCGCCCAAAGCATTGCGGAAGCCGGTTACGGTGTAATCACAGGTGGTGGACCTGGAATTATGGAAGCTGGTAATCGAGGTGCGAATTTAGCCGGTGGAACTTCAGTTGGACTTAATATCGATTTGCCATTTGAACAACATGACAATCCCTATATTGATGATGATAAGAGTCTTGATTTTGACTACTTTTTTGTAAGGAAAGTAATGTTTGTAAAATACTCCCAGGGATTCGTAGTTATGCCAGGAGGCTTTGGCACATTGGATGAACTCTTTGAAGCGATTACGCTAATTCAGACCAACAAAATAGAAACCTTTCCCATTATATTAGTGGGTACTTCTTTTTGGGAAGGACTTATCGATTGGATACAAACAACCATGTTGAAGGCCGGAAATATAAGTCCGGAAGACCTAGATTTAATACATATAGTTGATACAAAGGAGGAGGTAGTAGACATCATAGACGCATTCTATAAAGGACACCAATTAAGCCCCAACTTTTAAGCATATCTTGAAAAAAGTAGCCATAGCATATAGTTTTTTGGCCGTCTTTGCTGTTCTTTTTTCAACAGCCGAGGTGATGGGACAACATGTGAATGAGCTAACCGCTACCTTGGATGGGGACCTAAAAGAGATTTCGGTAAAACAGGCAATTACCTTTCACAATACATCCAACGATACCCTAAATGTTCTATATTTCAATGATTGGGCCAACGCCTATTCAGACAACAATACTGGTCTTGCCAAACGTTTTGCGGAGCAGTTTAAGCGTAGCCTGCATTTAGCTAGAAAAAAGGAACGTGGCTATACCAAAATTATGAGTGCGGTAAATAGCAATTATGTGGGGCTACAATATGAACGTTCAAATGAAAAAGACATTCTGAAAATAAATTTGCTTACCCCCCTTGCCCCTAATGAAAAAACAAGCTTGCATCTCACCTATGTCGTTAAGCTTCCGCCCAACAAATTTACCCCATATGGGTACGACAACAAAAATGGGTACTACCTTAAAGATTGGTATTTAACTCCGGCTGTATATGACGGGACATGGCATTTGTATTCCAATAAAAATCTTGAAGATCTTTATACCGATATCACCAATACTACCATAAATTTTGTATTTCCAAAAAGGTTAGACATTGCATCTAATTTCAAAAACTCAGATATCACTTCCTTCCCCCAAGGTCAGCAGACCACCTTGATAGGCAAAAAAAGGAAAAGCTGCGAAATCATATTGACCCCGACAAAGAGATTTATTAGGCATATGGCCGAAAACTTGCTCATTACGAGCGATATCGAGGCAGCACGCTATGATGAGATTTCACAGGGTGTGTCGATACTCAAAATAGTAGAGTTCATAAAAGAAAACTTAGGCAGTTACCCGCATGATCAATTGTTGGTTAGCGAACTAGAATATGACAAGAGTCCGCTGTATGGCCTCAATCAATTACCAACATTCATACGGCCATACGAGGACAAATTTCAGTTTGAAATGAAATTCTTAAAGACGGCATTGGGTCGTATGCTTTCCGAATCGATTTACCTGAATCCTAGAAAAGAACAATGGCTGCAAGATGCCATTGTGAACTATTTGATGATCGCTTATGTTGAGCAGTATTATCCCGATCAAAAACTACTGGGCAAACTTTCGAAAATATGGGGCGTTAGAAGCTTTAATATTGCAAAAATGGGTTTTAACGAACAGTACCCGTTCTTGTATAATATGAGTGCGAGACGACATGCCGATCAGCCCTTGACCGAATCGAACGATTCGCTCTTAAAATTCAATCAAAAGGTCGCCAATAAATATAAGGCAGGTCAGGGCTTATCATATTTGGCCAGCTATGTGGGCAAGGATAAGGTAGACACCTCAATTAAAACCTATTACCAGTTCTTCAAATCGAATAAAACCCAAACCTCAGATTTTGAATCGATCTTAAAACGAAGTGCCGATGTGAATATCGATTGGTTCTTTAATACCTATGTTTCCACCGATAGAAAAATCGACTTTAAAATAAAGAAGGTCGTTAAGTCTAAAGATTCGCTTCAAATAACCATAAAAAACAAAGAAGAAACAGATGTCCCAATTTCATTATTCGGACTTCGCAACGATTCTGTGCTTACCAAATACTGGTTTACGGGTATAGCGGATGAAAAAACAATTACCATACCCCGAAACGGAGAGGAAAAATTGGTGTTGAATTACGACCAAAAAATCCCTGAATTCAACCAAAGGGACAATTGGAAATCGTTAGGCGGGTTTTTGTCTAGTAATAAGAAATTGAAATTTACATTTTTCAGAGATGCTGAAAACCCATATTACACCCAAATTTTTTATGTGCCTGTACTTAATTTCAATATTTATGACGGGTGGACACCAGGTTTAAGACTCTATAACAAGACCCTATTGCAAAGACCTTTTGTATATGATTTTTCCCCATCTTATTCTTTTAGGGAAAAAACATTTACTGGTTTTGGAAGGCTTAGTTACCGCAAATATTTATCAAAAAGTGGTCTGTACGTAGCGAATTACGGATTAAGAGGTTCAACTTCCCACTTCAATGTCAACTCGCGCTATTCAACAATTACACCATCATTGAGTTTCGGTTGGCGCCCCAAAGATCTACTTAGCAACAAGAGGCAAGTGCTCGCATTTCGGTATGTGAATATATTCAGGGACCTAGACGCTGGTCTAGTGGCGGCGGGGAACGCCCCCGACACGCCCGATTATAGCGTTTTTAATATGCGCTACTTTAACTATGACAATAATATATTGGACTATAAATCAATGCTGCTCGACTTTCAGTTGGCTGGCAAGTTCAGTAAGATTTCATTAGAGCTCGAATATCGTAAACTGTTTGAAAGCAACCGGCAATTTAATGTTCGCTTTTACGCAGGTAAATTCTTAAGTAACCGAACGGAATCTGACTTCTTTAGTTTTGGCTTAGACAGACCCACGGATTATTTGTTCGACTATAATTATTTGGGAAGATCAGAGGATTCTGGTTTGTATAGTCAGCAAATTATCATCGCCGAAGGTGGCTTTAAGTCGATTTTAGACGAGCAGTACCGTTTTTCCAATGATTGGATAACAACCATGAATACCAGCGTTAACCTCTGGAAATGGATAGAGGTATATGGCGATCTAGGCTATGTAAAAAACAAAAACATTCCGGGCAAGTTTGTGTACGATTCTGGGGTACGTCTCAATTTGGTGACCGATTATTTTGAATTGTATTTTCCGCTGTACTCCAATAACGGCTGGGAAGTGGCACAGCCAAATTACGGTGATAAAATTCGTTTTGTGGTCACGGTAGACCTAAAAACCTTGATTGGTTTGTTTACTAGAGATTGGTTTTAAAAAATTATTAAATCCGCAATATGAACCCCGACTATGCATTAAAATATAACAAATACGCATTTTAACGTTGCTATTTTTATCGATTTTTTAACGATTAAGAGTGTAAGACGGTTGTAAAAACGAGATGATTTTGATAATTTTGCAGAAAATTATTCCTGTACATGAAAATTTCTTCCAAGACAAGCAGTGACATTTCTTTCGAAGATTTCAGGGCTCAAATTTTACAGGATTATGAGATAGCCTACCTTAGTCGTATCTGTAGTTTGATTGGCCGTAAAGAAGTACTTACCGGAAAGGCCAAATTTGGGATTTTCAGCGACGGGAAAGAATTACCGCAGCTTGCCATGGCAAGATGCTTTCAAAACGGCGATTTTAGAAGTGGGTACTATCGAGACCAAACCTTTATGATGGCCATTGGCCTGCTCAGTCCCAAAAACCTCTTTCATGCCCTTTACGCAACGACCGATTTTGAATTGGAACCTATGAGTGCCGGAAAGCAGATGGTTGGTCACTACCTCACCTACAGCCTAAATGAAGATGGTAGTTGGCGCGATTTGACAAAGCAAAAGAATACCAGTTCGGATGTTTCAAGCACCGCAGGCCAGATGCCACGTTTACTCGGCTTGGCACAGGCCTCTAAAGTATATCGCGAAATTGAAGGGGTAGATGCCCAAAAATTTTCAAAAAATGGTAATGAAATAGCTTGGGGTACGATTGGCAATGCCAGTACCAGTGAGGGAATGTTTCTTGAGACGATAAATGCAGGCGGGGTATTACAAGTTCCTATGGTTATCAGTATTTGGGATGATGAATACGGGATTTCAGTGCCCGCAAAATTCCACACGACCAAAGAGGATATTTCTAAGATGTTAAGTGGCTTTCAACGCGAAGAAAATCTACCCGGTTATGAAATCCTAAAGGTGAAGGGTTGGGATTATACGGCCTTGATGCACGCCTACCAAAATGCCGCCGACATAGCAAGGGAGAACCATGTTCCTGTAATAGTTCATGTCACTGAACTCACGCAACCTCAAGGTCACTCCTCTTCTGGCTCGCACGAACGTTATAAGGATGCCGATCGTCTACAATGGGAGGCCGATAATGATTGCAATAAACGTTTTAGAGAGTGGATTCTAGAATCCAATATTGCGAGTGATGAAGAATTGCTCGAACTGGAAAAGCGCATAAAAGGTGATGTGCGTGCGGCAAGAAAGCAGGCATGGAACGAGTCGCTCGAGGATCAAAAACTAGCCAAAAAAGAACTTTTGAACCTACTTGATAAAGTTGCCGCTCAGAGCATCAATAAAAATTTCTTGACCAAAATCAAAAACGATCTTATATCAATTGAAGAACCTATAAAAAAAGATGTCGCCAAGGCTGGCAGAAAAGCCTTAAGATATGTAATAGGCAATGAATCTGATGAAAGTGCCGAATTACGGAGCTGGATAAATTCCTATCTCAAAATAAATCAGCCAAAATATAGCAACAACCTTTATAGCGAATTACCCACGCGGGCTACAAAAGTAGGCAAGGTACAACCAACCTACGATGATGCGCCTGAAATGGTAGATGGGCGAATTATTCTTCGGGAAAATTTTGACAAGCTGTTTGAAAAATACCCCCAAGCTTTGGTGTTTGGAGAAGATACAGGCTATATAGGCGATGTGAACCAGGGCCTCGAGGGCCTACAGAATAAATATGGTGCTCTTCGAGTAGCGGATACCGGCATTCGCGAAACTACCATTATAGGCCAAGGCATCGGTATGGCCCTAAGAGGGCTACGTCCTATAGCTGAAATACAATATTTAGATTATATATTTTATGCCATGCCTACCTTAACCGATGATTTGGCATGTTTGCGATATAGAACTTCGGGCAAACAAAAGGCACCCTTGATCGTGCGCACACGCGGGCATCGCTTGGAGGGAATATGGCATTCCGGATCGCCCATGGGCGGACTTATTCATTTATTGCGTGGCATGTATATTCTTTCGCCCCGTAATATGACCCAAGCAGCCGGTTTTTATAATACTCTGATGAAAAGTGATGAACCCGCTTTGGTTATTGAAAGTCTCAATGGTTACCGTTTAAAGGAACCTCTTCCGAATAATCTTGGGGATCTTTGTACCCCTATTGGCGTTGTCGAAACCTTGAAAACAGGTACGGACATCACCTTGGTTTCATACGGGTCGACTCTTCGCATCGTAGAGCAGGCCGCAGAAGAATTAAAGGAAGTGGGTATCGATGCCGAAGTTATAGATGCGCAAACACTATTGCCTTTCGATATTGATCATGAAGTAGTGAAAAGTGTTCAAAAAACAAACCGTTTATTGGTTATTGATGAAGATGTTCCTGGTGGCTGTGCGGCCTATCTGCTTAATGCCATCGTAGAAGATCAAGGTGCTTATCAATATCTTGATAGCGCTCCACAAACCCTAACCGCAAAGGCTCACAGACCTGCATATGGTAGTGATGGCGACTATTTTTCAAAACCCAATTCTGAAGACATCTTCGAAAAGGTCTACGATATAATGCATGAGGCCGATCCTGAGAATTATCCGAATCTACGATAATAGCAGTGCATAAAAAAACCCGCTCGTAAGCGGGCTTTTTTATTGTACCAGGCGTGTGCTAGTCCTTTATTTCTTTTTTTGATTCCTTTATCGGTGGTAGAATGGGATTGCCGTCTCCATCGACCTCTACGATACTATCAAAACCAAGCTCATCTAATTTACTGGCAATTTTTGCACGATCTCCTACCATGAACCAATTCATGGCATCTGGCCGAACGATTGTCTTACTCACGTTTTGAACATCGGATACCGAAAGATTACGAACATTACTGTCGTAACTCTGGTAATAATCATCAGGCAAATTAAAGTTGACCAAATTGGCCACCGATTGATTAACAGAGGCGTTGGTTTCCCACTGACCTGGTAATTTTAAAATTTGATTGGTCTTTACTTTTTCGACTTCTTCCTTCGTCGCTAAACGGGTAGAGACAAAATCATAAATTTCCTTTCTTATTTCAGTAACCGACTCAGCAGATTTATCGGTCTGTACCGAGGTGTATACCAAGAAGGGACGCTCTTTTTTACTATCCATAACCAAGCCGCCGGCCCCATAGGACCAATGTTTATCCTCACGTAAGTTCATGTTGATGCGAGAGGTAAAATCCCCTCCTAGAATACTTACCATCTGCTCAAGGGCAATTTCAGATACATCACCATATTTTTCCGTTAAATGCCCAGCTATGATCACAGATTGTTGCGACTCTGGTCTATTCATTAAATACAAGGTGTTCTTGGTATTCGCCTTAGGTGCACTGAACGTAATCGCTGGAACATTGGCTTTTTTCCATTTGCCCAATTTTTTCTCAAGTTTTGATTTCAATTCGTTCATTTCTACATCTCCGGTAACCACCAAGGTAGCATTGTTGGGCCGGATCCAGGTAGTGTAAAAATTCAACACATCTTCCCTGGTTAATTTCTCTACCGTGTCTTCAAAGCCGGTACCCGTAAAAGGATTGCCATATGGGTGCCCGTCGCCATAAAGATATTTGTTCATTACCCTTAAAGCCATCGAAAACGGTTGGGATTTCTCACGCTTAATGTTATTGATCTGTTGCGCCTTCAAACGAGAAAACTCCTGTTCTGGAAAGGAAGGATTCAGTAACACATCTGCGAACAGATTTAAACTGGCATCTAAACTTGGTTTTAGGGTGTTCAAATATATATTCGAATTGTCTTGACTGGAAAATGTCGACATACTGGCACCCAGAAGTTGCAATTGCTCATTAATTTGAAGTGAGTTCAAATCTTTCGTACCCTCGTCTAGCAGGTTCATGGCCAATGCTGCCGTTCCTGGAGAGGACAAAAAGTCGGTTTTATACCCCGCATCGAACATGAGGTTCATGACTATCGTGGGGACGCCAGCTCTTTTGGCCAAAACGATATTTAACCCGTTCGATAGCTTTTCGCGTTGTAATTCAGGGAATTTTGAACTTTTTGGCGTTCCCAACTCCGGAAGTTTGGATCGGTCAACGGTCGATGCCTCAACCTCATACTCCGGAAACGGATTGCATACAATCGTATGCTTTCCGCGTGTAAGCCATTTCTGGGCCGTTCTTTTAACATCCTCAGGCGTAGCGTTTTCAATATACTTCAGCGCTGTTTTGTAATACGCGGCATCTTCAAAATAGGTTTCATTTGACGCCAAAATATCAGAGATGCCGCCAAACCCACCAATACGTTCCATGCCTTTTATGAAACGAGAAAAATAGGCTGCCTTTACCCTCTTTAGCTCCGCTTCAGTAGGTCCTTCCTGAACAAGTCTTTCAATCTCAGCCTCAAAGACCCGCTTTACTTCATCAGCGTTCTCACCGGCCTTTACATTGACCCATGTAACAAAAGTACTGGCTATTTCACTTGAGCCCTGATATGCGACAACAGAACTGGCGGTTTGATCCTCATAAACCAATTTCTTATACAGTCTAGAATTCTTTCCATCAGTTAGGATCGCTGAAATCAAATCAAAATGCAGGTCCTCTTTGGCTCCAAACTGTGGTGTATTCCAAGCATATAAAATACGCGTTTCGGGCACCCTATCTTCATATACCTCATAAGTATCGCCAGGATGTATTGGAATATTTACTTCTTGGCGCGCAATCGTCGGCCCAGAAGGGATATCACCAAAATACTTCAAAACTTTTTGATACACCTCTTGCGGGTTAATATCACCAGCAACGGCAACCACGGCATTAGCGGCCCCGTAATACGCTTTGAACCATTCTTGTACATCTTCCAGAGAAGCTGCGTTTAAATCTTCCATTTCACCGATGACGGTCCAAGAATAAGGATGCCCCTTAGGGTACATGGCTTTGGTGAGCATATTTCGCTGTCGGCCGTAAGGTTGATTCTCTCCTTGGCGCTTCTCGTTTTGTACGACCCCCCTTTGTTCGTCGAGTCTTTCTTGATCGATAGCTCCAAGCAAATGTCCCATGCGGTCAGATTCCAAGAACAATACTTGATCCAAAGCGGAGACCGGAACATTTTGAAAATAATTCGTTCGGTCCGAGTTCGTCGTACCGTTCAAATCAGTTCCTCCTATACGCTCCAACGCCTGAAAATAGTCGTCGTTAAAGTTTTCACTACCATTGAACATCAAATGTTCAAATAGATGGGCGAAACCACTTTTTCCCGGTTTTTCGTTTTTCGAACCTACGTGATACCAAACATTCACTGCGGCAATAGGGGCCTTGTGGTCTTCATGTACCAATAAGGTTAGGCCATTGGGTAATACGAATCGTTCATATTTAATATCGATTTGATCGGCCTTGAATTCGAATTCTTGGGCATTTTGTCGCTGAAGAGCGAAGGTAATGACGAGTAGTGTGATTAATAGTTTTTTCATGATTGATGAATTTTGATTAATAAATAGTGTGTCTATAAATATAAGGTTAAAGCTATTTATCCGCAATTTTTTGAATTATAAAACCTTCTTAACCAAGGTTTCTTCGTTCGATTCTTTTGAACTAAGTTTGTTGTGTTGAAATCAGCTTGGGATGGATTTAATCAAACTACTGGCCGACCAGTATAAAATAACCGCGATTCGGCTAAAGGAGCTCGAGGGTTATGACAGTGTGAATTTCAGGGTAAATTCTGAATCCGGAACTTATGTATTAAAGCAATATCCATATTCCAAAGCCATTAAAGAAGAATTGGAGGCCGAGAACGCCATTCTAGAGAAATTGTCTTCCCTAAAAAATCAGGAATTCCCCAGGGCGGTTCCCACCAAAAACGGTGATTTTTTATATTGTGATGCATCGAAAATGTATCGGCTCCTAACCTTTATTGAAGGGGATTTTTTAGGGGATGTAACCCATACCCCTTCCCTGCTCTACTCGTTCGGGGAATTTATGGCCAAGCTTAACAAACAACTGAAAGGCGCATACTTTGCACCCATCGCAGCGAAGAATACCCAGTGGGACCTGCAGTACTTTAAGCAAAACTATAAGTACCTAGAACATATCAGCGACCCTGGTGACAGAAGCCTCGTCGATTATTTCTTTTTACAATTCGATCAACAAATCTATCCGATTCAAAGTGAATTGCGGAAGACCATTATTCACAATGATGGAAACGATTGGAACGTGCTTACCAAAAATGGAAAAGTATCCGGAATCATAGATTTTGGCGATATGTGCCACTCCTGGCTGATCAACGAATTGGCGGTCGCACTAACCTATGTAATGATGGGTAAGGAAGACCCTCTTAAGATAGCGTCCGTCGTATTATATGGCTACCACCAAATCGTTCCATTGCAGAAGGAGGAGCTGGATATACTTTACTATTTAGTGGCAGCAAGATTGTGCACCAGTGTATGCAATTCTGCCTATTCAAAAAAAACAAGACCGGATTCGGACTATATTACCATCAGCGAAAAACCAGCCTGGAAGTTATTGCGCAAATGGATTACCATTAATCCCTTGAAAGCATCTTCTGTCTTCAGGAAGGTGGTTGGATATGAACAAAAAGGCAGTATTTCCTTTGACGCCCAATATGCGAGACGAACTAAAGTACTAAGTGGTGCCCTCTCCTTGAGTTATCAAGAACCGATTCAAATGAAGCGCGCTGCCTTTCAATATATGTACGATGTTGAGGGAAATACCTTTTTGGATGCCTATAACAACATAATGTTGGTAGGGCACACCCACCCAACTGTCGTGCGTGCCGCCCAAGAAAAGATGGCGCAGCTAAATACAAATACCAGGTACTTGTATGATGAGTTGTTAGAATACAGTGAGCGCTTGCTCAAAAAGTTTCCGTCTAATCTTAACAAGGTCTTTTTCGTCAACTCCGGTAGCGCGGCCAGCGATTTAGCCGTAAGGCTGGCTCGGACGTTTACGAAAAAGAAAAAACTTATGGTCGTTGAGCATGGTTATCATGGCAATACACAACAAGGCATTGCGATCAGTCATTATAAATACAATCACAAGGGTGGTGCAGGAAAACAAGACCACATCTTGCAAACCCCTATGCCAAATGCCTATGGTTCTGGTTTTAAAGATGATGGCTCGGCGGGCGTACACTTTGCCAAACAGGCTCAAGCGAGCATTGCGGATAACGAAAATGAAATTGCCGCCTTTATTGCCGAACCTATTGTAGGTTGCGGGGGCCAAGTACCCTTGGCAAAAGGATACTTAACAGCTGTTTATAAGTCCATAAGAGCTCAGGGTGGTGTTTGTATAAGTGATGAAGTGCAGGTTGGCTTTGGTCGCCTTGGAGAGTGTTTTTGGGGTTTTGAAATGCATAACGTAATTCCCGATATGGTACTATTGGGCAAACCAATGGGTAACGGTCACCCTATCGCCGCAGTAGTTACGACCACCGAAATTGCAGAGCGATTTGATAATGGATTGGAATTTTTTAGTTCATTCGGTGGAAACCCAGTAAGTTGTGTTGTTGGGAATGCGGTACTTCAGGTAGTTGAAAATGAAGGGTTACAAGAGCATGCCCGAAAAACCGGAAATTATTTGAAATCGCGTCTTCAAGAATTACAACAAAAATATCCCCAGCTCGATGATGTACGAGGGAACGGCCTATTTTTAGGAGTGGAGATTCTAGATTCGAATAACGAACCTGGAACGGAATTGGCATCTCATATCAAAAATGAACTCCGCAGAAAACATATCCTTATTGGCACCGATGGCCCATTTGAAAGTGTCTTGAAAATTAAGCCGCCCCTGCCTTTTACTACCCTTGACTGTGATTTACTTTGTGAAGCAATCGATGAAATTTTAGAGGATTTTCATAAAAATTGAATACATTTACCTAGTTTCCTCAATAAATAAATATGAATACAACACTATTAAAGAATGTTGGTCTGGCGGTTTTAAGGATAGGAGCCTCGGCCTTGATGCTTACACATGGTTACGGAAAATTGCTAAAGCTCATCAACGGTGAGGGTTTTGGGAATCCTATTGGAATTGGCGCTACCCCCTCATTATTTTTGACCGTTATCGGGGAGTTTGTTTGCCCAATCTTGATCATTATCGGTTTTAAAACTAGGTGGGCAGCAATTCCGACAGCGATTACTATGGCGGTTGCAGCTTTTGTAGTTCATGGCGCAGATCCGTTTAAAAAGAAGGAATTGGCACTTATTTACCTTTTGATTTTTGTTGTTATAGCCCTATTGGGTCCTGGTAAGTACAGTATCGACAAAAAATAATCACAATATTTTTGCCAATAATTCCTTTAATAGATCGGCTTGCGGTAATCCATTGGCATTTACCCCTTTTCCTTTCAAATCCATCTCGCGCAAATACGAGACGATGTTACTGACTTTTTTCATGGGATAGTTCTTGGCGGCCGTTTGAAATTCCCCAACAAAATATGGGTTAATTCGCAATGCACTAGCAACACTTTTTGCAGAATGGTCTTGAAGACCGTGATATTGTAGTAATTGTGAGAAGAAAGAATACAACAACGAGACGGTTAGCACGAAGGGGTTGTCTTTAGGGTTGTTGGCAAAATAGGTAATGATTCTAGTGGCTTTTAGAACATTTCGTTCCCCTATGGCCTTTTTGAGTTCAAAATTGTTATAATCCTTACTGAACCCTATATGTTCTTCGATATGTGCCGCGGAAATCTCAGTATCTTTAGGGAGTACCAATTCCAATTTGTTCAGTTCATTCGCAATTTTTCCCAAATCGGTACCTAAAAATTCGACTAATAAATGGGAAGCTTTTGGCTCAATTTGATAACCCTTCGCCTTCAGTGTTCTTCTAATCCAATCGGAAACCTGATTTTCGTACAGCTTTTTACTTTCAAAAATGACCCCTGTTTTCTGAATGGCCTTATATAGTTTCTTGCGCTTGTCTAGTTTCTTGTATTTATAACAAATAACCAAAACCGTGGTTGGTTGCGGGTTTTCGGCATACGCAAGCAATTTCTCAATAGTTCGAGACAGGTGTTGCGCCTCTTTTACAATGACTACTTGCCGTTCTGCCATCATAGGATATCGCTTGGCATTCCCAACGATATCATCGATAGTCACATCTTTTCCATACAGTATGGTCTGATTAAAGTCTCTTTCAGCTTCTGCCAAGATAGTATCTTCGACAAATTCGGAGAGCTTGTCGATATAATAGGCCTCCTCCCCGAATAGGAAGTATATGGGGTGAATAGTTCCAGCTTTGATCTCGGCCACCAACCGTTTTACTTCATCCATCTAAAAAAAATCATCAACTTTGTGCCATGCAAAAACTGAACTTTTCAGCCTATGACTTTCGCCTCAAAAATAGCGAAAATAAGGTCCACATTTTTGATGTGATACGCAAAAAGTTCGTGGTCTTACAACCCGAGGAATGGGTTCGGCAACATGTGGTACATTACTTGCTTAAAGACAAGAATTACCCAAAAAGCCTTATAAACGTTGAAAAGCAATTGTCGGTTAACAACATTAAAAAAAGATATGATGTTGTCGTCTACCGATCAGATGGAAGCATTCTCTTATTGGTCGAATGTAAAGCTCCATCGATATCAATAGACCAAGAGGTGTTTGATCAAATCGCGCGGTATAATATGGGCCTCAATGCAACATATTTAATGGTAACCAATGGTGTGAACCACTATTATTGCGAGCTGAACTATAGCCAAGAAAAATATAGCTTTTTACCTTCTATTCCTGATTTTAGCCGTTAATTTGCTATCGTTTTGAAAATTGCAGTCGTCATATTAAATTGGAATGGAGAGCTTCTGTTGGAAAGTTATCTCCCTTCCGTAATGCGTTTTTCGGAAAATGCCGACATCTATGTTGCCGATAATGCCTCTACAGATGGTTCGGTCGACTTTGTTCGTCAGCACTACCCTTCGGTCAAAATTATACAAAACCAATCCAATGGTGGTTTTGCGAAAGGCTATAATGATGCCTTAAGGCACGTTGATGCCGATATATTTTGCCTTTTAAACTCAGATGTTGAAGTTACCGAGAATTGGCTGGGGCCAATAAGGGAGTTATTGGTTTCAAATGAGGATATTGCCATCGTTCAACCCAAAATTCTCGATTTAATGAACCGGGAATATTTTGAATACGCCGGAGCGGCCGGTGGATTTTTGGATCAACTGGGCTACCCCTTTTGCAGGGGCCGTATTTTTCAGGTATTGGAAAAAGATGAAGGGCAATACAATGATACCTGTGAAATTTTTTGGGCAACGGGGGCCTGTATGTTCATTCGAAGTGCCGTTTTTAATGAACTCAATGGGTTTGATGAGGACTATTTTGCGCATCAAGAAGAAGTAGATCTATGCTGGCGTGCCAAAAACAAGGGTCACAAAATATATTATACGGGTGCCTCACATGTCTTCCATCTCGGTGGATCTACACTGAGCAATATGAACCCAAAAAAGACCTACCTCAATTTTAGAAATTCCCTTTTTTCAATCACAAAAAACGTGCGCAGACCAAGG
>CALIJE010000142.1 GCA_938017825.1 uncultured Flavobacteriaceae bacterium | reverse complement strand
ACGCGCAATTCGTCTTTTTGGAAGGTAGTTTTCAGGAGATTATGGGCCGCTTGCAAGAACGGACCGAACACTTTATGCCACCTGCCCTACTCGAGTCCCAATTTAGTACTCTTGAGACTCCGCAGGAGGCCTTGATCATTTCAATTCAACTTACTCCCGGCGAAATAGTGAACAAAATTGTAGCATCGACCTAAAACAAAAAAGCACCTGCTTTCACAGATGCTTTCCTATTTTTTGGAGACAAATATTAGGTTGTCTTTACAACTAGCCTGAACCCTTCGCCGTGAATGTTCAATATTTCGGTGCGATCGTCACGTTTGAGGTATTTTCTCAGTTTGGCAATATACACATCCATACTACGAGAAGTAAAGTAATTATCGTCGCGCCATATTTTGGTCAATGCCAATTCTCTAGGCATTAAATCATTCTCATGCAGTGCCAAAAGACGCAATAGCTCGTTTTCCTTTGGAGATAGTTTAATGGCTTCCTCATTTTCGTATTTCAAAAAGCGCAGTTTCGAATTCAAATGAAATCCTCCAATTTGAAATTCGAACTTCTTGCTCTCTGCCAAGCTATTGGTTGACTTTCTTTGAATGATCGCCTTGAGTTTCATCAACAATACCTCAGAATCAAATGGTTTGTTGAGATAATCATCGGCACCTGCTTTATATCCCTTTAGGACATCCTCTTTCATGGTCTTTGCCGTTAAGAATACAATCGGCACATTTTCGTTCTTTTCCCGAATTTCCTTGGCCAAGGTAAAGCCATCTTTATAGGGCATCATTACATCCAAAATACAAACGTCATAATTGTCTTTTTTGAACTTTTCAAAACCCTCCATACCGTTTTTTGCCAAGGTAACGTCAAAATCGTTCATTGACAGGTAGTCTTTTAACACGATACCAAAATTGGGATCGTCTTCAACCAATAGAATCTTTTTGTTGATTGTCTCCATAGTAAATTTAGATTAAAGGCATTTTTATATAGAAAGTGCTTCCCTTTCCTTTTTCGCTTTCTGCGTAGACCTCACCTTGATGATCATCTACAATTTTTTTTACATAAGACAGGCCTAAACCATGTCCTTTTACATTGTGAATATTCCCAGTATGTTCTCTATAGAACTTTTCAAATACTTTTTTCAGCACCCCTTTGCTCATTCCAGCACCTTGATCCTGAATTTTTATAATGATGAAGTTTTTAGCAAGCTCTGTAAAAACATCAATCTTGGGGGCTTCAGGCGAATACTTTATTGCATTATCGAGTATATTGATGATTACATTGGTAAAGTGCATGTCACTCGCCAAAACCTCGGTTCGCTTGGCATTCAAATGCGTGTCAATATAACCACCTCTATCCTGTACTATCAACTCTACATGTGCAATGGCATCAACAATTATGTCGTGCACATCTACCCTATCCTTACTTATGCCCAATTGGTTCTTTTCCAATTTAGAGATTCGCAAAACATTTTCAACCTGGGCATGCATGCGCTTGTTCTCGTCTCTGATCATCTTCAAATAGCGCATCACCTTTTCTTTATCGGCAATCGTTTTGGGGTTTTTAATCGCTTCTACTGCCAGGTTTATGGTCGCTATTGGGGTCTTGAACTCATGGGTCATGTTGTTTATAAAATCAGATTTGATTTCTGAAATTTGCTTTTGCCTGATCAGTTGGTAAATCGCTCCTGAATACGACGCCACAATCACCAAGGTGAACAATAACGATAAAATGGCCATTCCGAGAATAGACCGTATCAAAAAAGTCTTTTTCTTCGGAAAGGTCAAAAGCAACGAAAAATTAGTGTCACCATCAGAGTCCTCGAAAATAGGTGCTTTATATACGGCACTCTTGGCAAACTTAAATTTTCTGGACTTGACCGTTGTCGGCAGACCTTTACTATAGATACCATATTCGTAATCGACATCTATACGGCGGTCACTTAATTCACGATCCAGTAAAAGCTCAAGTTCTTGTGTTGACACCCTTTTGTGGATTGGGACCTGCTTCGCCCTTTCACTGAACACGTCATCAAATTGAGCCTTCTCAATACTTGATAAAGTATTCACTTTTTCGAGTCGCTCTTGGGCACCCATCCTTTGATTCGGGTTGTCCAAACCAAAATTGTCGTTAAAAACCACTTTGGTTCGAGTACTTGTAAAGTTTGATATGTTGGTAGTGTCTTCGCCACTACCATTGTCAAAGAACGTTGATGCGATATCATAACTTTCCTCTAAAATACCATGCGAATAGAGCGTGGTAATATTGGTGTTAAGATCCTTATTGATGAAAAAGATATTCTTTAAGCTCTTCTCAACCGGCTCACCTAGCGTATCTTGCAAAAAATACCTGTCGTAGTAGTCTCTGCGCTCACGCTGTTCTACTTTATCAGTAATCTTACCAAGAATCTGGGAAACGGCGTTGGAAAACTGTTCTTCCTTGTCTTCGACCGATTTTTTTATCCAAAAACCTTGGACAAAAATAATACCGACCAACGATAGGCTCATGAGCACTACCAAAAGAACAAATAACTTCTTGTTCATCTTTTGAGTAAAATTAAAGATTTAACACTTGGCGTATTCTACGTTTAACCTAAACTTAACAAAAATGTTAAAATTTGGCAGCCTTAGCTATTGTCAAGCAGAGCTAGGTTTATCTCCGAAACCTTGGCCGCTGTTTGGTCTAGATCTGTATTTTCAATCACAAAGTCTGAAAGTGGAATTTTTTTCTCATCGCTCCATTGGTTTTTAATGCGGGCCAAAACCTCTTTTTCGGAAACATCATCCCTGTTCACAACGCGTTGTATGCGGAGCTCTTGAGGTGCCGTCACAAGAATTATCGCATCGTAGTGATGTTGATTGCCGTTTTCAAAAATTATGGCGGCTTCCTGAATTATATAATTCGCTTCCTGTTTTTTCGCCCATTTCAAAAAGTGCTTTCGAACAGCCGGATGCACAATATTGTTCATCTTGAACAACAGCTTTTTATCTTTAAAAATTTTATCGGCAACGTAGGTTCTATTCAATTTTTTGTCCTTGTAGGCCTTCTCGCCCAAAAGGGAAATCAATTCTTTTCGAAGTTTTTTCGAACGATTCAACAAAAGTTTGGCCTCCTTGTCTGAATCGTAAACCGGTACATCCCAGCTTCTGAACATTTTGGCCACGGTACTTTTACCACTGCCAATTCCTCCAGTAAGTGCAACTACCTTCATTCTCTTTTTAATATAAAATCAACATGGTTGGTACGCAGTTCGGCGGCATGTATGGTTTTGGGCAAATCGATAATGCGCAAGAGGACTGTTTTATTGTTGGCATCCGTGCTACTAGCGTAATCCCCTATTACGCTGATATCGCTGGGTTTTACCTTCTTCAAATCCGTTAGGCCGGCTTTGATCAGAACCTCTACTTCATTCGGAAAGGTCTGGGCAATAGTGTTTTCCGGGAGATTAACCATAGTCACAGGTACTCGAAGAATTTTTTCGGAAAATCGAGACACAGTACCAACCAAACTAACTTCAGACTTTGAATACAGGGTCTTTTGAAGACCAGCTGGTTTCTTAAGTCTTGAAACGACCGAGAAGTCGGACTTCAAATCAAGGAGTTCCACGCGCTCTGTACGAACATAGCGCATCGTATCAATTTCGCTGGTCGGCCCCTTTACTATAATGGAATCGGGCCGAACAGTAATGGTTCCGTTGAGCAAGTGGTTCTTGGCGAACTGAATCTTGTAATCGGGCTTTATGGGAATTTTTTTGCTGATCACACCATAAAATTCAACCACCAAGGTATCTGCATTGGTACGAACCAATTCTATACCGTTAGACAATTGCTTTTCAATTTGATTGTCTAATGAACTTGGAACAATGACATATTTTGAACCGATGCGATGCGCTTTCGACAAATCGATCTGTACTTTTTTCTTGCCAACACCAAAGGCCAAAAACTGGAAACCCACAGCGTTGAGATTTACCTCTACCTGCCTTTGTGAAGCACTCAAGAGCATCATACTATCTGGGGGGTTTACGAATTCTAGATCAAAAAAGGTGTTGCTTTGATACCTATTGGAAAGATTGCTGATAAACCATGCCAAACCCGATAGCAGCAAAAAAAGAAAGAACAGTTTGGCCTTTCTCCTTTTTAAGACGTTTTTGACCTTCTGAATCACGTAAGTGGCTATTTAAAGAACAGTTTGGGAAAAATTTCCTGCGGGGCTTTGTTGCTAAAGTTAACCAAGAAAGTTGATTTTAGAAAACCATAACCATATCCCGTAAATTGAATACAAACCGCTACCAAAGAAAGGAAAGCAATAACAATGCTCTTGTTTTTTATGAGGGAATCGAAGAAGATGAGAACAAAATAAACGGCATAGCCCCATAAGGGCAACCCAATGCCAAAAAAGGCCAAGACCAATGCCACTAGAAGCCCAAGGCAAAAAAAGGTCGGAAACCAGTAGGTTGGTTTCGCCGTGCCCGGATGCCACTTGTTCAAAATTGGCCGTACCATTCCGAATTTATTTACCTGGATATAGAACTTATTCCAATCGATTCTTCGCTTGTGGTATACAAATGCCTCAGGAATTAGTTTGGTATCATAGCCCTTGTTCCAAATTCGAATCGTAAGATCTGGGTCTTCCCCAGGATGAATCTTACCATACCCACCCACATTTTCAAAAGCTTCTTTAGAAATGCCCATATTAAAACTTCTGGGTTGGAATTTCCCCACTGCCTTTTTATTTCCGCGTATGCCCCCTGTAGTCAAGACCGAGGTCATTGCATAATTGATGGCCTTTTGTACCAAGCTGAACGATTCATGTGCCGCATCTGGGCCCCCATAACAATGTACAAACTGCTCGTTGAGCGATTTTTCTGCCTCAACAAGATATTGCGGCGGAAGAATACAATCAGAATCCAACACAATAAAGTAATTGCCTTTGGCGCGTTCCATTCCATAATTTCGCGATGCTCCAGGGCCAGAATTGGGTTTGGGATAGTAACTGATATCCAAAGTCGTCTCAAAATCGGAAATTACCGAAGTACAGTCTAGCGTAGAACCGTCCTCAACGATGACAATTTCAAAAGCCTTGGTATAGGTTTGCAGGGACAAACTCTCTAAAAGCTCCCGAATCTCCTCAGGACGATTGTATACTGGAATTATAAATGAAAAATGAAACTCCATGATCTATATTTAGACTGGTTCAATTTAAACCACCCAGCTAACGAATGGCTCAAATCGTTGGATGGCACTTAGCTCGAAAAATGTTCAATTACATCTTGACTAACACCTGTATTGCTAAACCCACCATCGTGGAAAAGGTTTTGCATGGTAACTTTTCGAGTTAAATCCGAGAACAGTGATACCGTATAATTTGCACAATCCTGAGCACTGGCGTTGCCTAATGGAGACATTTTTTCCGCGTAGTTGATAAATCCATCGAAACCTTTAACTCCAGTGCCCGCTGTGGTGGCCGTTGGAGATTGCGAAATGGTATTTACACGTACCTTTTTTTCCTTTCCGAAGAAATAGCCGAAACTGCGCGCCACCGATTCTAGGTAAGCTTTATTGTCGGCCATATCATTATAATCAGGAAAAACACGCTGCGCGGCCATATAGGTCAGGGCAACAATACTTCCCCATTCGTTCATGGCTTCGGCCTTGTATAGGGTTTGCAATACTTTATGGAACGACAAGGCCGAAACATCCCAGCCTTTTGCGGTAAAATCATATTTCTCATCAGTATAATGGCGGCCTTTTCGAACATTGATGGACATCCCAATGGAGTGTAACACAAAATCGATTTTACCGCCTAGGATTTCCATCGATTGTGAAACCAGATTTTCCAAGTCTTCTTCCGAAGTTGCGTCTGCCGGAATTATTTCTGAACCCGTTTTTTCGGCCAACTCTTTTATTTGACCCATCCTCATAGCAACTGGGGCATTGGTCAGTACAAAAGTACCTCCTTCGGCATGAACGCTTTCCGCAGTTTTCCAGGCGATTGAATTTTCATCCAAAGCCCCAAAAATAATCCCCTTTTTGCCTTTTAATAAGTTGTATGCCATGTCTATTTTTTACAATGGTTTCAATAAGGCGCAAAGATATTTAAAAAAGTTGGGGAGCGGTACTGAAAATGGCGCGATCCTAATTCAATAATTGACGCGCATGGGCCATGGCAGAATCTGTGAGCGACTTACCTCCTAACATTTCGGCCTGTTCAACTACCCGCTCATCGTTAGAGAGTTGTTTCATTCGCGTATGGGTGGTGCTACCATCTTCCTCTTTATAGACTTTAAAGTGTTGATTTCCTTTAGAGGCGACCTGTGGTAAATGCGTAATCGAAAAGACCTGCCTGCTACTACTCATACTATGCATAATATCACCCATCTTATCCGAAATTTCACCAGAAACGCCTGTATCGATCTCATCGAACATAATGGTAGGTAAATTTTCATAGCGCGCCATGATCGACTTAATCACGAGCATTATTCGTGAAAGCTCGCCACCGGAAGCTACTTTTTTCAATTCGCCAAAAGCAATTCCTTTATTGGCAGAAAACA
>CALIJE010000141.1 GCA_938017825.1 uncultured Flavobacteriaceae bacterium | reverse complement strand
TCCAAATAAAGACTATGTCGTATTTTTGCCATCGATTTTGGCGCTCATTGATTTTTAGGCCTAACACCCCAAATAATATTAAAAATCGTGCCAAAATTTAGATAGAAATATGCTCAATATGAAACAGGTTTTCGACCGCCAACAATTGCTTAGGGTTTTAAGTACTAGTCTGTTCCTTTTTCTTCTCTCTTCTTTCATACTCATTGCACAGGATCCTGCTGCCGTAGAAACGGTTGCCGCTCCCGCTGAGGCTGCCGCTTCCGATGCCGGCGGTGATATAGAAAAAGGAAAATCATTGTTTAAAGTGAATTGTGCCGCTTGTCACAATTTGAAGAAAAAAATGACAGGCCCAAATTTGTACAAGGTAGAAGAGCGTTTGGCTGCCGATGAAGGTTTGGACCGCGAATGGTTATATGCTTGGATACGAAACAGCCCAGGTATGATTAAATCGGGCGACCCCTATGCGGTAAAAATATATAACGAGTACAATCAGGCAGCGATGACCCCGATGCCACAGCTGACCGATGAGGATATAGACAATATTTTGGCCTATACGGCTGCTGAGCCCCCCAAGCCAGAAACTCCAGGGCCTGGGCCAGATAGGGCTGGTCAAGGAGGTGAAACTTCCGGTATCTCCAATGAAATTATTCTAGGGGCCTTGGCCTTGGTATTCGGATTGTTGGTGTTCATGCTTTTTGCAGTGAACAAAACCCTGAAACGAATAGCCCAAGCCAATGGTATTGCTTTAGAGGCCGAAACGGCTACCAAGAGAAAGCCCTTATGGAAGGCATTTGTGCAAAACCAGTTCCTGGTGTTGGTGAGCGTTGTTTTCCTTTTGCTTGCCAGTGGATACTTCGCCTATGGATGGATGATGCAGGTGGGCGTTGATCAAGGGTATGCCCCCATTCAGCCTATTCACTATTCGCACAAAATTCACGCTGGGGATAATAAGATCGAGTGTAAGTACTGTCACTCCTCGGCACGAAAATCAAAGCACTCGGGCATTCCTTCCTTGAACGTCTGTATGAATTGCCATAAGTCGATTTATGAATACACGGGCAATGGCGAGCCAATGACCCAAGAGGATATCGAGAATGGTTATACCAATGAATTCTATACCGGGGAAATCAAAAAATTATACGCAGCAGTTGGTTGGGATGAAGAGAATCAAAAATATACGGGAGAGACCAAACCCGTAGAATGGGTTCGTATTCATAACCTGCCCGATTTTGCCTATTTCAATCACTCCCAGCATGTTGAGGTTGGTGGCATCGAATGCCAAACCTGTCATGGGCCTGTTGAAGAAATGGAAATCATGTCGCAACATTCTCCCCTTACCATGGGATGGTGTATCAACTGTCACCGTGAAACAAATGTGAAGGTAGAAGGCAATGCGTACTACGATAAAATTCATGAAGAACTTTCCAAGAAATATGGAGTTGAAACCCTGACCGCTGCTCAAATGGGTGGTTTGGAATGTGGAAAGTGTCACTATTAATAAGAAGGATCAGCTAAATACAGAGATAAACGTATGGCATCAAACAAAAAATACTGGAAGAACGAGGCGGAGTTAAATCCCAACGATTCCATTGTTGAGACGCTAAGACAAAACGAATTTACCGAGCAGATTCCTGTTGATGAGTTTCTGGGCAACAAGGAAAATCTTTCGGCCACCAATACCAACCGAAGGGATTTCTTAAAGTATGTTGGGTTCAGTACTGCGGCAGCAACATTGGCGGCATGTGAGGGACCTGTGGTAAAATCGATACCGTATGTAGTGCAACCCGATCGTATCGTTCCAGGAGTGGCAAATTATTATGCCACGACCATAGCTGACGGTTTTGATTTCGCTAGTATCTTGATCAAGACCCGCGAAGGGAGGCCGATTAAAGTAGAGAACAATACAGATGCCAAAGTAGGTGGAAGCGCCAATGCACGTGTGCAGGCTTCCGTACTTGGTTTATATGATAGTACACGCTTGCAAGGGCCAATGGCCAATGGTGAGCCGATTGAATGGAGTGCCCTTGATGCTGCCGTTAAGGCCAAAATGGGTTCTTTGAAAGGAGGTGGGCAACAAATAACCCTGCTTACGCAAACTTACGCCAGTCCGTCAACAACAAGATTGATAGCCCAACTTACAGCCGAATACGGTACTGTGAACCATGTTACCTATGACGCCATTTCAGAAGATGCGGCATTGAGTGCATTTGAGGCCAGATATGGAGAGCGAGCGTTGGCCGATTACGATTTTGAAAAAGCGGCAACGATTATTTCTTTCGGCGCTGATTTCTTGGCCGATTGGCAAGGAGGCGGATATGATAGCGGGTATTCCAAAGGACGAATTCCAACGAACGGAAAAATGTCCAAGCACATTCAGTTCGAGTCGAATATGTCGCTAACGGGTGCAAATGCAGATACGCGTATTCCACTTACGCCATCGCAACAAATGATTGCCTTGGCAAACTTATATGCAAAGCTTAACGGTACCTCTGCCGGTGGGGAGCTTCCAGAGAATGTACAAAGAGCTTTGGATGCTGCGGTTGCGGCCATTCGAAAAAATAGGAACGGTGCCGTTGTGGTTACCGGTCTTGACGATGTGAATGCGCAGGCCGTAGTTTTGGCAATCAACGAAATGCTGAGCAGTTCGGCCTTCGATCCCAAGGCGCCTAAATATATACGTCAAGGAAATAATACTGCTGTCAGCCAATTGGTGGCCGATATGAAGGCAGGAAAAGTAGGTGCGCTGATTATGGATGGTGTGAATCCTGCATATAGTTTGCCCAATGCTGCAGATTTTGTAGAGGGGATTAAAAAAGTCGGACTTTCTGTTCTTTTCTCCACAAATTTTAATGAAACTGCCGAAGTATCTCAATTTGTGGCCGCTTCTAACCATTATTTGGAATCATGGGGCGATGCCGAAATCAAAAAAGGCCATTATAGCCTAATGCAACCTACCATTCGTGAATTATTCGATACGAGACAATTTCAGTCTGCGCTATTAACCTGGATGGGTAGTGAGCAAACGTACCACGATTATATCAAGGAAACGTGGAGCAATGGTATTCTTAACGGAGGTGATTGGAACCAAGCCCTGCACGATGGTGTGTATAGTACGGCACATGGCATGTCAATGATCGCAGACGGTCAGGCATCCGATCCAGTGGTGATCAATGTGCAAGAAGACAAAGAGGTAGCAGCAATAGCTGGTGAAGAATCAACGGCGACAAGTGCGATTTCGATAGATGGGGCCGTAAGAACGCTAGCCAATACAAGTATGGAGGGTATGGAAATGACCCTCTATTCTAAAGTTGGTATGGGCGATGGGCGCCAAGCGAACAATCCTTGGCTGCAAGAATTTCCCGATCCGATTACCCGTGTTACCTGGGATAATTATATTACCGTTTCCAAAGGTGATGCCATCAACATGGGCTTTATCAACGAAAATGTTGCCAATGGCGGATTGGATGGAAGTTATGCCAATGTTACCGCAAACGGCGTAACGGTTAAGAATGTGCCGGTAATTATTCAACCAGGACAGGCGATGGGGTCTGTTGGCCTTTCTTTGGGCTACGGGAAGAAAGCAGGAATGAAAACCGAAATGCAAACAGGTGTCAATGCCTTCGCTTTGTATCAAGGTTTCAAAAATGTACAGGCGGTAACCCTTGAAAAAGCTGGAGGGAATCATGAGTTCGCCTGCGTACAATTGCATAAGACATTAATGGGTAGGGGAGATATCATCAAGGAAACAACCTTGGAAATTTTCAATACGAAAGATCATGCCGAATGGAACGAGGTTCCGGTGGTATCCTTAAATCACCAGGAAGTTCCTGCTACGACGGTTGATCTTTGGGAAAGTTTTGACCGGTCTATCGGGCATCACTTTAACATGTCTATCGACCTGAATGCATGTACCGGATGTGGTGCTTGTGTTATAGCCTGCCATGCTGAGAACAATGTTCCGGTAGTTGGTAAGGAGGAAGTTCGTAAGTCTAGGGATATGCATTGGCTGCGTATAGACAGATATTATTCTTCGGAGGAAAGTTTCGAACAAGACAATATCAAGAAAGACGAATTCGATGGCCTATCAGGAGATAACGGCTCTTTGGGAGGGTTTGGTGAACTGGAACATCCTTCCATGAATCCTCAAGTAGCCTTTCAGCCCGTAATGTGTCAACATTGTAACCATGCCCCATGTGAAACTGTTTGTCCGGTTGCGGCTACTTCGCACGGGCGTCAGGGCCAGAATCAAATGGCGTATAACAGATGTGTGGGTACGAGATATTGTGCCAATAACTGTCCGTATAAAGTACGTCGATTCAACTGGTTCCTATACAATAATAATGATGAGTTCGATTACCATATGAACAATGATTTGGGCAAGATGGTAGTAAATCCTGATGTAAACGTTCGCTCACGAGGGGTTATTGAAAAATGCTCTATGTGTATTCAAAAAACGCAGAAAACCATTTTAGATGCCAAGCGCGATGGGCGAGTGGTCAAGGATGGGGAATTCCAAACAGCCTGTTCATCGGCCTGTTCAAATGGAGCGATTGTTTTTGGTGATGTAAATGATAATGAAAGTAAGGTCGCCAAGTTGGCTGAGAGTGATCGTATGTATCACTTATTGGAACATGTAGGTACGAAGCCAAATGTATTCTATCATGTTAAAGTCAGAAATACCAACGAAGCATAACCAATAATAAAGTACTAATAATAGAAGTCTATGGCGTCGCATTACGAAGCACCTATTAGAAGACCCTTAGTAACTGGGGACAAAGGCTACCACGATGTTACAGTGGATATTGCCGCTCCTGTCGAAGGAAAGGCGAACAAGCATTGGTGGATTGTCTTTACCATTTCATTGATAGCGTTTCTTTGGGGAATAGGATGTATCATTTATACGATATCTACGGGTATCGGTACTTGGGGTTTGAACAAGACCGTAAACTGGGCTTGGGATATTACCAACTTTGTTTGGTGGGTAGGTATTGGTCATGCTGGTACGCTGATTTCGGCGGTATTGCTGTTGTTCCGTCAAAAATGGAGAATGGCGATCAACCGTTCTGCAGAGGCGATGACCATCTTCTCGGTAATTCAGGCCGGATTGTTTCCGATCATTCACATGGGCCGTCCTTGGTTGGCCTATTGGGTTTTGCCGATACCAAACCAATTTGGATCATTGTGGGTTAACTTCAACTCCCCACTTCTTTGGGATGTATTCGCGATTTCAACCTATCTTTCGGTATCCTTGGTTTTCTGGTGGACAGGCCTTTTGCCTGATTTTGCCATGATTCGTGATAGAGCGGTTTTACCTTTTCAAAAGAAAATATATAGTCTCTTGAGTTTCGGTTGGAGTGGCCGTGCCAAAGACTGGCAACGTTTTGAGGAAGTTTCATTGGTCTTGGCCGGTTTGGCAACACCTTTGGTACTTTCGGTTCATACCATTGTATCTTTTGACTTTGCAACCTCGGTAATTCCTGGTTGGCATACCACGATTTTCCCGCCTTACTTTGTTGCAGGGGCGATATTCTCTGGTTTTGCTATGGTGAATACCCTTCTAATTATCATGCGCAAGGTATGTCACTTAGAGGATTATATTACCGTGCAGCATATTGAGTTGATGAATATCGTGATCATGATTACCGGTTCGATCGTAGGTTGTGCCTATATCACCGAGTTGTTCATGGCATGGTATTCGGGAGTGGAATATGAGCAATATGCATTTCTCAATAGAGCCACAGGGCCATATTGGTGGGCCTATTGGGCAATGATGACCTGCAACGTTTTCTCACCGCAGTTCATGTGGTTTAAGAAATTGCGAACCAGTATAATGTTCTCCTTCTTTATTTCGATTGTGGTGAACATCGGAATGTGGTTCGAGCGATTTGTGATCATTGTAACCTCATTGCATAGAGATTACCTACCGTCTTCTTGGACAATGTTTTCTCCTACTTTCGTGGATATCGGAATCTTTATCGGAACCATAGGATTCTTCTTTGTATTGTTCCTCTTGTATGCGAGAACATTCCCGGTAATTGCACAGGCCGAGGTAAAATCGATACTAAAATCATCCGGTTCCAAGTACAAGAAATTACGGGATGCCGGTAAGCCTTTGTATCAAATTGATGCAAATGCCAAGCCTGCGGAGACAAAATCCGTAGCCGTTGAGACGGTCAAAGAGGTTGAGGCGCCTGCACCCACATCTGGTTCGGTTACAAAAGATGCATCTGAACTCTTGGGTACGATAGGCACTTTTGATGCGGCAACACAGAAAGCCGATGATTTGAAGAAAGTAAAAGGTATTGGTCCGAAAATGGAGAAAACCTTGAACCAAATCGGAATTTTCACCTTTGCACAGGTAAGCCGAATGACGCAAAAAGAATACAATCTGTTAGACTCTATCACCGAGGCCTTCCCTGGAAGAGCGGAGCGCGATGATTGGGCCGGGCAGGCTGCGAAACTAAATAACAAGAAATAGATATGGCATCTAAAGTATTACAGGCATATTACAATGATGACGATGTGTTAATGCATGCCGTTAAAAAAGTGAAGGCCGCTAAACATCATATCGAAGAGGTGTATTGCCCTTTTCCCGTTCACGGGTTAGACAAGGCAATGGGACTGGCCCCAACACGTATTGCCATAACATCCTTTATGTATGGCTGTGTCGGTTTGGCCGTAGCCATTATCATGATGAATTTCATTATGATCAAAGATTGGCCTCAAGATATTGGCGGGAAGCCTAGTTTCAGTTATTTACAGAATATGCCGGCATTCGTACCTATTATGTTTGAACTTACGGTATTTTTTGCGGCTCACTTGATGGTAATCACCTTTTATTTGAGAAGCCGATTATGGCCTTTCAAGAAGGCGGAAAATCCTGATGTACGTACAACTGACGACCATTTCGTAATGGAAATCGAGATTCATGGCAACGAACAACGATTGAGAGAACTTTTAGCCGATACCGGTGCAGTTGAAATCAATATAGCAGAAAAAAACCTTCATTAAATATGAACAGTTTTATAAAAATAGGGTTGGTAGTAGGTGTGATGGTCTTGGTGGCCTCGTGTGCCGATGATAGTAGACCCAACTATCAATATATGCCCAATATGTATGAATCCGTAGGCTATGAGACCTATCAACAGGTTGATTTTTTACCTGGGGGTCAAGAGGCGATGTTGCCGGTTGAGGGAACAATTTCTAGAGGCTGGATGCCTTACGAATTCGAGAACACTATCGAAGGAAAAGAATTGGCACGTTTGAAAGTGAGTCCTTTAGACTCTACCCAAACCGAAGAAAATTTAGCTGTTGGTAAGGAGCTGTACGGCTTGTATTGTGCCATTTGCCATGGCAATAAGGGCGATGGCCAAGGTTGGTTAGTGCAGCAAGAGAAAATATTGGGTATTCCGAGCTATGCAGATGCCGTTAGAAATATTACCGTTGGTTCTACCCATTACGTACAACAGTATGGTTTGAACGCAATGGGCTCATATGCCTCTCAGATGAACAATAAGGAAATGTGGCAGGTTTCTGAATATGTAATGCAATTGAAAGAAGACTTATCAAAATAATACATAGAATTATATGTACACGATTTCAAATAGACTAAAAATGGCTTCCATCATTATGATGGTGGTCGGTGCATTGGGTATCGGATGGGGCTTTTTGGCCGCGCCAAGCACGGAAGCCGAGGCCATGGAAATGATTGCCGCTCATGATGATGGTCATGGTGGCGGGCATGGTGAGGAAGCTGCCCATGAAGCGGCAGGAGAACACGAAGCTACTGCACATGACACCGAGGCCGAAAGTCACACGGCCGAAGGCGAACATGCCATGTCGCATGAAACACACGTATTGCACCAATTGCAGAATAAACCTTGGGCGGCATTGTATGTAGCTGCCTTCTTTTTCTTTATGATCGCGCTGGGCGTCTTGGCCTTCTATGCCATTCAGCGGGCAGCCCAAGCGGGTTGGTCTCCTTTGCTGTTTCGAGTGATGGAAGGGATTACGGCCTATATCGTGCCGGGCGGCATCATCGTTTTCGTCATCTTGGTATTATCGGTGATGCACATGAACCATTTATTTGTTTGGATGGATGCCGATGTGGTCGCACATGATAAATTATTACAAGGAAAAGCAGGGTTCTTAAATCCAACCTTTTTCCTAGTTCGCGCCGCTATTTTCTTGGGAGGCTGGATTTTATACCGCGAGTATTCAAGAAAACTGTCGATTCAACAAGATGAGGCTACCGATAACTCGAACTTTAAATTGAACTTTAGAATATCGGCTGCCTTCTTGGTTTTTTATCTGATTACAGAATCAATGATGTCTTGGGATTGGATAATGAGTGTTGATCCGCACTGGTTCAGTACGCTGTTCGGTTGGTATATTTTTGCGAGTATGTTTGTTTCTGGTATTACCGTAATTGCTATGGTAACCGTATACTTAAAGTCGAAAGGACACCTAGAAAACGTTAACGATAGCCATATACATGACTTGGCCAAATTCATGTTCGGAATCAGTATTTTTTGGACCTACCTATGGTTCTCGCAATTTATGCTTATCTGGTATTCGAACATTCCTGAGGAAGTTACCTATTATGTAACGCGAATAGAGGATTACAAGCTTCCGTTCTTTGGTATGGTGGCCATGAATTTCTTGTTCCCAGTATTGTTGCTGATGAATAGTGATTACAAACGAATCAATTGGTTTGTGATCTTAACTGGTATCGTAATATTGGCAGGACATTACATGGATATTTTCAATGCAATTATGCCGGCGACCGTTGGTGATCAATGGTATATTGGTATTCCGGAATTAAGCGCGATTTTGTTTTTTGCAGGACTATTTATTTTCTGGATATTCAGGGCTTTGGGGACTCAGCCTTTGCAGCCAAAACGGAATCCGTTTATCGAGGAAAGTAAACATTTTCATTACTAATAAGTTTTAACGTATAACTGTACAACATACGATGACTACATTATTGATATTTATTGTTCTGGTTTTAGTCGCAATTGCCGTTTGGCAAATGACTAAGATATTTGAACTGTCACAATTACGAACTGAAAACAGTGAAATAGCGAATGATTCAGACAACAAGTACAATGGTTACTTGTTATTCGCTTTTATGGTTTTTACCTATTTGATAACCATATTTTGTTTTTGGAAGTATACCAAATTCTTATTGCCCGATGCGGCTTCTGCCCATGGCGAGGAATACGATTTTTTAATGTTGGTGTCTTTTGTAATTATCTTTATAGTACAGTTCATTACTCAGTTTCTTTTGCATTATTTTGGATATAAGTACAGCGGTAAAGAAGGACAAAAAGCCCTTTTTTATGCCGATAACGACCGCCTGGAATTTATATGGACCATCATCCCCGTTATCGTTTTGGCCGGATTGATTCTATGGGGACTGTATTCTTGGACCGAAATTATGGATGTCAATGATGAGGATGACCCAATGATGATTGAGCTTTACGCGCAGCAGTTCAATTGGACGGCGCGCTATGGAGGTGAGGATAATGTATTGGGAGGTGCCAATGTAAGAATGATCGATATCGATAAAGCAAATGTCCTAGGACTGGATGAGAGTGATGCATATGCTGCCGATGATGTGGTCGTAAAAGAGTTGCATTTGCCTGTAGGACGAAAAGTGAATTTTAAGATGCGCTCCCAAGACGTATTGCATTCGGCATATTTTCCGCACTTTAGAGCACAAATGAACTGCGTTCCGGGAATGACCACGGAGTTTTCGTTTACCCCAATCAAGACTACCGCCGAGATGCGGCAAGATCCAGATGTGGTAGACAAAGTAAAAAGAACCAATAAAATTCGAGCCAAAAGAGCTATGAACGGGGAGGATAACTCCGAACCATGGGAATTCGATTACGTTTTGCTGTGTAATAAAATTTGCGGCAAGTCGCATTATAACATGCAAATGAAGATTATCGTTGAGACACAAGAGGAATATGATGCTTGGATGAAGTCGCAACAAACATTTGGCCAAACTATGGCCGGTGCACAATAAGAGGCTATAAAAAAAGACAATAAAATAAAAAAGTAAGCTATGTCAGCAGGACACGAACACGGAGATGATCACGCTCACGACGATCATGGACATCATCACCATAAAGAGACCTTCGTAACCAAATATATCTTTTCGCAAGATCACAAGATGATTGCGAAGCAGTATTTGATTACAGGTGTTTTGGCAATGGGATTCATTGGGATTGCCATGTCGCTGATGTTTAGAATGCAGTTGGCTTGGCCAGGCGAATCGTTTGGCATATTTGAAACCTTATTGGGAAAATGGGCGCCTGAGGGCGTAATGGATGCTGATATTTATTTGTCATTGGTGACCATTCATGGTACCATAATGGTATTCTTTGTATTGACTGCAGGACTTTCGGGAACCTTTAGTAACCTGTTGATTCCACTACAGATTGGAGCGCGTGATATGGCGTCTGGTTTCTTGAACATGGTATCGTACTGGTTGTTCTTTATATCCTCTGTTATTATGGTTTGTTCATTATTTGTGGAAGCGGGTCCCGCTTCAGCAGGATGGACGGTCTACCCGCCTCTTAGTGCCTTACCAATGGCGCAGTCGGGCTCGGGTATGGGAATGACACTTTGGTTGGTTTCCATGGCCATATTCATAGCATCGTCCTTATTGGGCTCATTGAACTATATCGTGACCGTCCTGAATTTACGTACCAAAGGGATGTCGATGACAAGATTGCCGTTGACCATTTGGGCATTTTTTGTAACTGCGGTCATCGGGGTGATTTCCTTCCCTGTATTGCTGTCAGCTGCCTTATTGCTTATTATGGATAGAAGCTTTGGTACTTCCTTCTTCCTATCCGATATATTTATTCAAGGCGAAGTGTTGCATTACCAAGGTGGTTCGCCAGTATTGTATGAGCACCTATTTTGGTTTTTGGGCCACCCAGAGGTATACATCGTTATTTTACCTGCAATGGGAATAGTTTCCGAAGTGATGGCCGTAAATTCCCGAAAACCTATTTTCGGATACCGCGCCATGATTGCGTCTATCCTGGCGATTGCATTTTTGTCAACCATTGTGTGGGGGCATCATATGTTTATTTCCGGTATGAATCCGTTCCTTGGGTCGGTGTTTACCTTTACAACACTATTGATCGCTATTCCATCTGCAGTCAAGGCCTTTAACTGGATTACAACTTTATGGAAAGGAAATCTACAATTGAATCCGGGCATGTTATTTTCAATTGCCATGGTATCGACATTTATCACAGGTGGGTTAACTGGGATTATTCTTGGTGACAGTGCTTTGGATATTAATGTTCATGACACCTATTTTGTGGTAGCACATTTCCACTTGGTTATGGGTATTTCCGCATTGTATGGGGTGTTCGCCGGGGTATATCATTGGTTCCCGAAGATGTTCGAAGGCAAAATGATGAACAAGAACCTGGGTTATGTGCATTTTTGGGTAACCGCCGTCTGTGCGTACGGGGTATTTTTCCCTATGCATTTTGTTGGCATGGCAGGGGTGCCACGACGTTATTATCAGAACACCGATTTTCCGATGTTCGATGAATTGACCGATGTGCAGGTATTGATGACCGTATTTGCCTTAATCGCCGGTGCGGCTCAATTGGTATTCTTATATAACTTTATTCATAGCATGTTCTATGGCAAGAAGGGCCCTAAGAACCCTTGGAAGGCTACTACCTTGGAATGGACAGCCGAAGTGAAACATATTCACGGAAACTGGGATGGTCCTATTCCTCATGTGCACCGATGGGCGTATGACTACAGCAAGGTCGACGAGAATGGTGAATATATTATTCCAGGTCAGGATTTTGTGCCTCAAACGGTACCATTAAAGGAAGGCGAGGAAGAATTACAACATTAACTTTTCTTTATAAATAGATAAAAAAATGCCCAATTGAACAAATTGGGCATTTTTATTGCTATACCACTTGCAAAGAAAAGATATTGTAAAAAATGATATCTTTAAATCCGTAGAACAAACAATATGAAAAAAGTACTGTTAGTGATTTTTTTGGTGAGCTGTACCAATGTTTTTGGGCAGCGTAAACCGAAAATAAAAGGAAATAAGAACGTTATTGAAGTGCAGGAGGATTTGCCCGCATTTCATGGAATAACCCTTAATGATGACCTTAAAATACAATTGGTCAAGGCAAGACAGGAAGGGGTATTTATTACTGCCGATGATAACCTAATCGATGTCTTGAAATTCGAAGTGGTCGATAGCATATTGGAAATCGGCTCATTTTATAGGATTACGGGCAAAAAGAAATTAGAAATAATAGTAAACTATGCAGAATTGCGGTCGGTGACGGTACATGATGGCCGAATTCGATCGGAAGATAATCTCGTAACCGATGTTTTCGATGCGAAACTCCATGGATCTGGAAAGTTGGAGATGAATGTAAATGCCTCCGAAATCAATTTAGATATGGAGGGCAACAGTTCAGGAGATCTTAACTTTCAGTCTGACTCCCTGAATATCATTCTAAAAGATCGTATAGATGTACGCGTATATGCTTCTACCAATGACTGGACCAAAGTACAATTGTATACAAATGCCAATATTAAGCTAGAAGGCAAGTCTTATGCCATGAGCGCAAAACTATACGACAATTCCAATCTGCGCGCATCAAAATATGAAGCTGAAGGCGTTGAGATTATGGCCGAGGGGTCGCCGAATGCAAGAGTGCATGCAAGCCGTGAATTCGAATTGACTTCGAAGGGGTCTTCCAAAACCTATTTGAGCGGCAACCCCAAAATCGACATTATCGAGTTTTTAGATACCTCTGAATTACATAAGGAGAAGAAATAGGCTTTTGTAAGCCATTTCAATTTGTTTTTTGATTTCTCGTTGAAGTGATTTAGGGTGCGTTAGGTGCTTTTTAATTCGCAATCGGCGCGCTCAGACAGTGATCCGGGATACCCCAACCATCGACCAAAACTCCTAAATGTGGTCTCAATTCTGTGCAAAGACGCTCTACACGCTGGCGTATGGCCTTTGATTTGGTGCCCCCAATATACCCTTGTTCCAAAAACCATTCGGCATCTTTACGTATTTCGTAAAGGGCATGAAGTGCCCCGAGCTTTTCAAACAGTGTTTTGTTTTTACCATCTGGCATGGCCTCTACATAATCGCAATAGGTGGTATAGGCAAGCTCCGCTGCATACGCTTTACCAAGCGCGATCAAATGGGTCTGTACCTTCATAAAAGCCTGGTAAGATGGCATCCCTTTTTTGATATAACTGCGAATGCGCATGGCGAGGGTATAAGTTAACCTTCTGGTACGATAGTCAAATGCATGTTTGTGAAATTTTTGATTGTATAGATGTTCGGAGTCTACCTTATTGGCGTATAGCGGATTGATCGTCGCCAATTTATCGCTTAACTGAGAACCCAATAGTTTCAATACTGCCGAGAAACCTGCACTATTGAATTCTGCCTTAAAATCCGATAGTACCCCTTTTGCAGCCAGAAGTAACAATACCGTATTGTCACCTTCAAAAGTGGTAAAAATATCAACGTCTCCCTTAAGATCGGCAATACGGTTTTCAATAAGATACCCTTTGCCGCCACATGCTTCCCTGCATTCTTGTATGGTGTCATTGGCATACCATGTGATGATTGATTTTAAGCCCGCCACCTGAGTTTCAATAACTCGTTTATCGGGTTGGGATTCATCACAGTAATCTTCCATCATTTTATCCAAAGTCACGTGATATACATAGGCGTTGGCAACGAGTGGCGTTAATCGCAGCTGATGGGTAGGATAGTCCATCAAAAGGTCTTCCTGAATTTTAATACTGTCGTTGAATTGCCTTCTTTTTAGGGCATGCTTAATCGCAACGGCCAAAGCCATTTTAGCCCCACCAAGTCCGGCTCGAGCCACACAAATGCGTCCGCCGACCAAAGTACCCAACATCGTAAAGAATCGTTTGTTAGGATTTTTGATAGCGGAGTGATAGCTGCCATCATCCCTGATGTCGCCATATTTGTTCAGCAAGTTCGCACGGGGTACCGCAACTTGATTGAACCAAATCTTGCCATTGTCCACCCCGTTCAGTCCGAGCTTATAACCGTTGTCCTCTATTTTGACGCCAGGCATTAACTCATGTTGTTCGTTTCGTAGCGGAACTAAAATGGCATGTACACCTTGGTTCTTCCCGTCAACGATAAGCTGGGCAAAAACCGAGGCCATTTTTGAATGTAGGGCATTGCCAATATATTCCTTATTGTCATTTGCTCCCGGCGTATGAATTATGATCTGATCAGATTCAGCATCATAAGTAGCGGTAGTTTTAACACCTCGAACATTAGAACCATGTCCTGTTTCGGTCATCGCAAAACAACCGAGAAGATTGGCCTCGCCTGTTTCTTTCAGATACGTATCATGATGTTTTTCGGTGCCGAGTTTCTGAATGCTACCGCCAAAAAGCCCGAATTGCACCCCGAATTTGATCGTGAGGCTCCCATCAACATACATCATATTTTCGAACATGTAGGCATAGCCCTCCATGTCAGCGGTACCGCCGTAAGCCTCGGGATAAGCCAGAGCTCCGTACCCTCTTTCGGCAAGAAATCGTACCTGTTTCAAAACAATTTCGCGAAAGGCTTCCTTGTTCCTATGAATATCCCACGTAAAGAGCGGATCATCTAAATCTGTTCGAAAGCGATCTATAAGCGCTGCATGTTTTCCTTTTAGGATTAAATCTAGTTCCTTGGCGTTATAATGGTCGGAAGTTGTCTCGTGTTCTACCTCCACATCGAACAAATGGTTATAGTGGTTGGGTTGAATACCCAGGTTGATTTCAATTTGTTTCAATTGTTCATTGAAGGTATCGTCCGACTGATAATAGGAAGCCATACGCTGACTTAAGGAACTGAGCGGGTAGGTGTCACTTTCTATCAGTTTTACTTCCGAGTTATGCACCAAATGTTTCCATCCTTTAAGTTCCGAATCGGCCGGTGGGTTGTCTCGTTGTAACCAGCCGCTTAGAAGTTTTACATCTTCTTTGGTTAGAGTGTCGTCATTCTCAATCGCTTTTCGTACCACGTTCGTTTCAGAGGCCGAGAGCAGATCATCTGACCATATCACATAGAAAAATGGGATATAGGGAAGTATCCGGAGGGAATAGTCGTGCTTTTTCATGACTTGAAATTACGATTTTTATTGTCGCAAATGAAGTCTTTGCTTAGTCTGCAGGCTTGGTCTTTTCAAGACAGCGTTCTTAGGCCAATTTCTGCTATCTTTGTTAGGTTATGAATGAGCACTTAGACCCGACTTCCGATAGTTTTTCTTCCCAAGAGTTGGATATAGAAAGAGCATTGCGGCCGATTAATTTCGATGACTTTACCGGCCAAGAGCAAGTGCTCGAAAATCTCAAGGTTTTTGTAGAGGCTGCGAATCAAAGAGAGGAGGCGCTCGATCATACCCTTTTTCACGGCCCGCCGGGCTTGGGTAAAACTACATTGGCTCATATTTTGGCCAATGAATTGGGAGTAGGAATCAAAATTACATCTGGTCCAGTATTGGACAAGCCTGGAGACCTCGCCGGTTTACTAACGAACTTGGAGGAGCGCGATGTGTTGTTCATTGATGAAATACATCGTCTGAGTCCTGTAGTTGAGGAATACCTCTACTCAGCTATGGAGGATTATAAAATTGATATCATGATAGAGACAGGGCCCAATGCCCGCTCCGTTCAAATAAACTTGAATCCGTTCACCTTGATCGGGGCAACCACCCGCTCCGGACTTTTAACTGCCCCTATGCGGGCCAGATTCGGCATTCAAAGCCGATTACAATACTACTCAACAGAATTGCTTTCGACTATCGTAGAACGTAGTGCGGATATTCTAAGGGTGCCCATAACTCAAGATGCAGCTATTGAAATTGCCGGTCGCAGCAGAGGAACGCCACGTATATGCAATGCCCTGCTCAGAAGGGTTCGCGACTTTGCCCAAATAAAGGGTAACGGAAATATCGATATGGAAATTTCGAAGTTTGGTTTAAAGGCCTTGAACGTTGACGCACATGGTCTAGATGAAATGGACAACAAAATTTTGACCACGATTATTGATAAATTCAAGGGTGGCCCTGTGGGTATTACCACACTGGCGACTGCGGTCTCAGAAAGTTCCGAAACTATTGAAGAGGTGTATGAACCTTTTCTGATTCAGCAAGGTTTTATAATGCGCACACCTAGGGGTAGGGAAGTAACCGAATTGGCCTATAAGCATTTGGGCCGGTTAAAAGATGGCACGCAACCAGGACTGTTTTAATGAAAAAAATACCAACGATTCCTAGAATTAGGGTGCTAAAGAATCGAAAGAACATTCTTAAAAACCCCTTACCGTTTCATCGAGAAAATTTTGAAAAATACGGTGATACTTTTCGAATCGATCTGGGAAAAGGCAGCAAATGGGTGTTTACCAGAAACCCTGAATCAATTAAGTACATTCTTCAAAAGAACCATAAGAACTACCATAAATCCAAGTTACAGACAGAAGATTTAGCCAAGTATATTGGGAAGGGCTTGCTCACTTCCAATGGTGATTTTTGGCGGGTGCACCGCCGGATGATCCAACCCGCGTTCCACAAGAAAAAACTTGAGGGGCTGCTAGGCATCATGCATCAGGCCATTGAAAAGGAACTAGCTGAAATTAAACCCAATGCGGAATGTGATATTTTTCCGTTGATGGGAGACCTGGCCTTTCAGGTGGTCGCCCAATCCCTGTTCAGTTCTGAAGCCATTCGCCCAAAAATGAGGGCGTTGAAGGAGATTACCGTACGCAATCAAAAAATGCTCATTAAGGAGATGCGATTGCCTTATTTCAAATGGTGGTTTCAACTAAGTGGAGCGATCAATAGGCACTTGGAAGAAAGTAAGGAGGCTACGAAAATTTTGGATGGCATCATACAGGAAAGAATCGATTCAAGTAAGGAAAAGGACGATCTGTTGGATATGCTTTTGAGTGCCAGATACGAAGATGGAACCCCCATGCCTAGACAGCAATTGATCGATGAGGTGATGATTCTTTTTACCGCCGGGCATGAGACTACTGCAAATGCGTTGAGTTTTGCACTTTTTTTATTGGCTAAAAACCCAGAAAATCAAAAGCGGGTCTTACAGGAAGCCATGGGCTTGGATTTTGAATCGGGAGATTATATGCAGCTCCTGGGTCAATTGCAATATACCAAACAATGTATAGAAGAGGCGATGCGACTATACCCACCGGCTTATTTTATGGATCGCGTAAGTCTGGAGGACGACACGATTGATGGCAACGACTTTAAAAAGGGTACGGTATGGTTGATGAATTTATATGAGCTGCATCGACATCCCGCTTTTTGGAAGCAGCCAGAGACGTTCAGGCCAGAGCGTTTTGACCCCCTTGATAAGAAAGACTATTCTGACTGTTATTTTCCCTTTGGTGCAGGGCCACGAATGTGCATTGGCAATAACTTCGCGATGTACGAAATGATGATGACCGTAGCCTTGTTGGTCAAAAAATACCGTATATCGAGTTCTTTGAACAGTGTTATATTGAATCCACTAATTACCTTAAAACCAGAAGGCGTTCCGTTGAAATTTGTCCCAAGATAAAACCTGGGTTTGTTCGCAAATAGCAGCTATGAGTCCTTACTTTTAAATAAGAATGGCCGTATAAGGTTTCACGTTATATCTGTCTAAGAACCAACTGCGGCAAATAATCTTCTGTTTCAAAGAGCTGGCTTAACTCAAAATTGCACTTTCATCCGAGAATTTTTTATAGCTAAAATAAATTGCTCCTACGGCAATGACAATTAGTGAGATCAGCATCGCCGCATACAGGCCTAAATCAATGGTACCTGCCATGATTTCCTTAACCCCGAGCCCAATGTTTAACACCGGAATGAAAACGGTATACCAAGTGAATTCGATTCCTGGCATCATCGCCAGGACCAAGGGTATGATGATGAGCATAATGATTGGCGAGGCCTTACTTTGAGCTTCTTTGAATGAGGTTGCCCCTGCAACCAAGGCTATGATAAGACCGGCCAAGAAAATGGCGAACGGAATCAATAGCAACATGATCATGGTTATCGATTCAAAATTCAACATTTGGTTGATGGCCGTTTTGAACATATCGGGAATACCATCTATGAACTTTAATCCGATGATTAGACCCACCAAATTCAGGAGGGCAGGAATAAAGCCCAAAATTGAGGCAACCAGGGTTTTTCCCAAGAGTACCTTGAATTTTGATACGGGTAAGGATAGGGTAGTTTCTATGGTCTTGCGTTCTTTTTCGCCGGTCACCAAATCGATTGAGGCCAATAGGCACCCTCCCCACATGGTGAGTATAAAAAGGTATGGGATGAAACCTCCAACACGTTTGCCAATAAGCTCTTTCTGTTCGCTGACCTCCTGATAACTTTGAACAAATGGGGTCAGTTTTTCAGAGGAGATCTGTAGTTGCGACATTCGTTTTTGTTTGATGCCTGCAGCGTACGCATCTAGCATTTTAGACACTCTACCGTTTACATTGTCTTTAGTACCGTTTCGGAATATTTGAACATTGGCCGATTCAAGACTATCCATTTGCCGTTTCCAGTCCCTCGGAAAGACTATTGCGGTTTGAATGGTTTCATCACTGATCAAGGTTTTAAAGTCGATAGATTCTTCATAAGTCGTAATCTTATTGAGCGTATCGCTTTGTACCAATTGTGTAAAATCCTCTGGCGCGTTTACCAATCCTATTTCAATAGACTTTTCCTGTTCGCTTTTATTGATCATTTCGGTAACCTTTATCATTCCGAAAATTAAAATCGGTACCAAAAGGGTAGGAAGCACAATAGAATTGATGATGGTCTTTTTGTCTCTTAGAAGCTCAGTAAGCTCTTTTTTTATGATGATAAATAATTCGTTCATTTTAGGCTTCTTTAACGCGGTTGATAAATTCTTGAGTCAGGTTGTCGGCTTTCATTTCTCTTTTAAAATTTTCAAAAGAATCATTAAAAATGATCGATCCTTTATTGATGATGGCCAGGTCATCACAAAGTAAATCTACCTCGCTCATTATATGAGAGGAGAAAATAACCGTTTTGTTGTTATCCTTTGATTCTCGAATCAAATCAATGATACTATCAGCAGTGATCACATCTAAGCCAGAGGTTGGTTCATCAAAAATGAGCACCTCAGGGTCGTGAATAAGGGTTCGGGCAATCGAAACTTTTTGTTTCATTCCGGTACTCATTTGACCTACGCGCTTTTTACGAAATTCATTGACACCGAGTTTTTCAAATAGATATTCTTTTCGCTCAATGTATTCAGAAGTTGGTAGTTTATATAGTTTTCCAAAAAAATCTAAGGTCTCATCCGGGTTTAAGCGTTCGTATAGACCTGTGGACCCGGTTAGAAATCCGATTCTTTTTTTTACCTCATCGTTGCCCTGTGAGATATCAACACCATCAACGATGGCCGTTCCCGATGTAGGGTTAATAATGCCAGCGATCATGCGCAGGGTAGTTGTTTTACCAGCACCGTTGGGGCCAAGGAGAGAAAAAATCCTCCCAGGCTTGCATTCAAATGAAACCTCATTTACAGCATTCACCGTCACGGTTTCTTTTTTAAATCCCTTTCCGGTTTTGGAAGTAAAGGATTTGGTCAGATTGTCTATTTGAATCATATGTGAAGTTTTGTGGTCTACCAAATGTTAGTTGCAAAAATCGCAAATTGTTACAACTTGAATGAAGTATTTGGATTTAAGTTTGTCCTGAACGTGCCTTTTGCAACTATCAACATAAGATATGTCGTATTTTAGCTATAATTGAAAAGTAAGGCCTTTACAATATTTTATTCTCCATGATAGCAAGACAAAAACATGCCCATATGATAAAAACCGAAGCCAAACGCCTCGGTTTTTTATCGTGTGGAATTTCGAAGGCTGAATTTTTGGAGGAGGAGGCACCGCGATTGGAATCGTGGCTCAATAAGAACATGCATGGTGAAATGGGTTATATGCAAAACCATTTCGATAAGCGTTTAGACCCTCGGTTATTGGTAGATGGGGCGAAATCGGTCATATCGCTATTACTGAATTATTACCCAGAAGCGGAGCAAGGTGAGCATACCTACAAGATTTCAAAATATGCTTACGGTAACGACTATCACCATGTCATCAA
>CALIJE010000140.1 GCA_938017825.1 uncultured Flavobacteriaceae bacterium | reverse complement strand
ATGACGGCCATGGGCTATAAGTACATTTTAGAGGATGCGGAATTTGATAACTTCACTGTGCGGGTCGATGTGGCCACTGGTTATGAAGCTGGGCAAGAAAAGATAGAATTCTCGTCTCGCTCGGCACCTTATGATATCATTCTATTGGACATTCAACTTTTTCCACCCGAAGCCAAAGATCAGAGAACCGGGGAGGACTTAGGTAAGTTAGCCAGGCAATTGGTCCCTGAAAGTAGCGTAGTATTTATGTCATCGTTTAGTGATAGTTTCAGAATAAACAGTATTTGCCAAGCAGTAGATCCCGAAGGTTATATGGTTAAATCTGAAATAGACGAGCTATCGTTGATCGATATGGTAAAAACCGTCACTACGGCACCGCCTTACTATACCCATTTAGCTTTAGTGGCCGCCAGAAAGAATATTGCACAGACCTACAAAATCGACGAGCACGATAGAGCCATTCTCTATGAACTTTCAATTGGTACCAAAACCAAGGATATGAGAGCCAAAGTGCCTGTTTCGATGGCAACAATTGACAACCGCAAAAGAGCGCTGAAAATTCTTTTTGGCGTTAAGGATAAGAACGACCTCGCTTTGATCGAAGAAGCAAGAAATCGCGGTTTTATATAAAAAAATCCGAAAAAAGTCTCATTTCGGGAAAAAACCCTAATTTTTTTAAGGTTTTTATGTAAGTGGGCGGTTTCATTTACAGCTACTTTTGCTGTAGACAAAACCATCCACGTAGACTTTTTATGGATTTCAACTTAGACAACTTCAAAAACAAGCCCCCGATTGTAGTCATCAAGGATGAAGACATTAACGGGCTCTCTTATTTCAAGAAGAGATTAGAACAATTGTTCTTTTCCGAGGTTATTATTAGCAATAGTGATATCAATGGAGAAACTGCCAATTTGATTATTGAAATCACTTGTAATTTCAAGTTGCGACAAGGTTTGTCAAATTGGAAGGCGGGCATTTGGGCACAACTCAGCTCAATCTCAAACCACGATGCCCTGAAGAACTCAGAGTTTTATGATTTGGTAGTCGAATTAAGAGAGGAAAATAGCTTTCCTATTGAAGTAGTTGAATTTTCAATGCTCTTCCAAGATTGCAACATTATCATCAATCAATTATACGAACTGAGCATCCCCGAACAACTAGATGCCATACTTACTGAATTAGCTGGTCATTACGAAAAAATGACAATGGGTATGCGACAAGTGCCTTATGAAATTTTCATTCCTGTATTTGAAGAAGACGCTAGTTGTTGTCCACATTCCGCTGAATTAGTGCCAAATGTAAACACGGAGCGCACAGAGGCATCAGATTATTTTGATTATTGGGCTTTATATTTTGAAGACCAAGAAGATGCCCTAATGTACGGTCTCAAGGCAAGAAACATTATAGGAGGTGAACTGATCATGCTGAATGACTAAAATTTTTTAAAGCACTAGCCATTAAAGAGCGCCCTATCTTTCATTAGGGCGTTTACTTTTTTTCGTACTTCCTCGTGCACTTCATCCGATTCAGGGTTCATTAGAACCTCATCAACCAAATCTACGATTGCTTGCATATCGGATTCTTGTAATCCCCTAGTGGTGATGGCGGCCGTACCGAAACGTATTCCTGAGGTAACAAAAGGAGATTTATCATCAAAGGGCACCATATTTTTATTCGCGGTAATATCGGCTTTGACAAGAGCCAGTTCAGCATCCTTTCCTGTGATATTCTTGTTTCGTAAATCGATAAGCATCATGTGATTATCCGTGCCTCCAGAAATAATCTTATAATCTTTCGCCACAAAAGCTGCAGCCATTGCCGCGGCATTCTTTTTTACCTGTAACATATAATGTAAAAAATCATCGGTCAAGGCCTCGCCGAATGCAATTGCCTTAGCTGCAATAATATGTTCCAATGGCCCACCCTGGTTGCCAGGAAATACAGCCAAATTAAGCAGCGCCGACATTTTGCGAAGTTTTCCATTCTTAAGGGTAATACCAAACGGGTTATCAAAATCTTCTCCCATTAAAATGAGTCCACCTCTAGGGCCGCGTAATGTTTTATGTGTGGTAGTAGTAACGATATGACAATGTGGAATAGGGTCGTTCAAAATGCCTTTCGCAATCAATCCGGCAGGATGTGAAATATCGGCCAATAAAAGAGCACCAACGCTATCGGCAATCTCACGAAATCGCTTAAAATCCATATCACGAGAATAGGCCGAGGCACCGGCAATAATCATTTTAGGTTTTTCGCGCTCCGCGATTTCTTGAATGGCATCATAGTTTAAAACACCCGTCTCCTCCTCAACTCCATAAAAAACTGGATTATATAATCGTCCAGAAAAATTTACTGGAGAACCATGCGTCAAATGTCCGCCATGCGAAAGGTCGAACCCTAAAATCGTATCTCCTGGTGAGAGACAAGCGTGATACACAGAAGCATTGGCTTGTGATCCCGAATGAGGTTGCACATTGGCATAGGCTGCGCCGAAAAGTTCTTTGGCCCTATCAATGGCCAATTGTTCAATTACATCTACCACCTCACAACCACCATAGTATCGTTTTCCGGGATACCCCTCTGCATATTTATTGGTCAAAACAGAGCCTGCGGCCTCCATAACTTGTGGACTGGTAAAATTCTCTGATGCGATCAGTTCAATGCCGTTGGTTTGGCGCGCTTTTTCTTCTTGAATAAGGTCGAAAATATCGATATCTCGTTGCATGGTATTTCTTTTGCTTTTGGAAGCAACAAAAGTACGAATTGAAGCCTGTACTCTACTCCAAAAACAGAGTTTTTAAGAAAGAACTTATCAAACAGAAATTAACAATAATAGTAAGATAACAGAGTTTTATATAGGATACTAATCAACGATTAAATCGTAACGCTCGGCGATCGGCACCGTATAATGCTTTATTTTTGGCATGGCTGTTGAAATTACTAAACAAAAATCATTGAGCTTTAAATAAGTGCATAAAATCTATCGTTATGAAAAGACTACTACTTTTAGGATTTTTCGCCAGCATAATAGTGGCCTGTAACGGAGTCAAAAAAACCCAGGAAGCCATTAATATTGGTGACTATGGCAATGCAATCAATACGTCAATCAAGAATTTGGCCCAAAATAAATCAAAGAAAGGAAATCAGCCCTACATTCTTATTTTGGAGGAAGCCTATCAAAAAAATACCGATCGAGAGCTGCAGCATATAGCCTTTCTTGAAAAAGACGATAATCCTGTAAACTATGAGGCAATTTTCAATAGTTACAAAAATTTAAAGAATATTCAAGAGCGTATACAGCCACTATTGCCATTGTTTATTATGGACGAAAATCGTTCTGCCGAATTTGAATTTAAGAACTATAATGCGCAACTAATCGATGCCAAGGAATTACTTTCCGAACATCTTTACGATAGCGCAGAGGAGTTAATGGATAGGGCTGCCAGCAAACAAGACTATAGAAAAGCCTATAATGATTTCAAGTATTTGAATAAAATTAACCCAGGTTTTGAGGATACTGAGGAAATGATAGAAGCGGCATATGAAAAAGGCATTGACTATGTGAAAGTGGGAATGTTCAATGAGGCCCAACAAATCATTCCGAGTCGATTAGAAGAGGAGTTATTGAATTTCAACACCTACGGTCTTGATGAACTGTGGACGCGGTATCATACCAATCCGCAAGCCAACGTTCAATATGACTATGATATGCAAATTGCTTTTAGGGATATTCAAATTTCTCCTGAACAAGTAAATGAAAAACAGATTATTAAAGAGAAGCAGATCAAGGATGGCTATCAATATGCGGTAGACACCAATGGTGCAATCGTAAAAGACAGTCTTGGCAATAAAATCAAAATTGACAAATTCAAAACCGTTCGGTGCAACTTTTACCAGTTTACCCAGTTTAAGGCAGCCCAGGTTGCCGGTAATGTGAGCTTCGTAGATTTGAAAACGAAACAAGAGCTAGATGCCTACCCCTTGGCAACCGAGTTTATTTTCGAACATATTTACGCCAACTATGAAGGAGACAAGCGCGCTTTGGATAATGAATCTGTTGCATTGCTAAATTTGGCAGCGGTGCCTTTTCCAACCAATGAACAAATGGTTTATGATGCCGGGGAAGATCTTAAGGCTCGCATCAAGGAAATCTTGATTCGTCAACGGTTCTAAAAAAAGTGCCCTATAAGATGGGGCACTTTTTTTCTGCTATACGTATTGATTCAAATCTATATCGGCAATGGCCCCATGCGACGCATGTGCGACCGCCACCCCATTGCGAATCACCAAAAGTTGCGGCGACTGGTGCATGACCTGAAAAGTGTAGCCTGTCTCGTTGGAAACTTCTCGATTTGCAAGCAAGTCTAGATAGTACAAATCAACTTGCTCTGGAGTAAAATCATAATTGCTCACAAACATGTTCATAACCATTCTACTAATGCCACAGCTGGTAGAGTGTTTAAAAATTACCTGTGTCTTTGACTGGGAGCGCTTCTCAATTTCCGTTAATTGGGGGACTGCATCCAAAACTTGCCAAGGAAGTTGATTAACTTCTTTTTTCTTTCCATCAGTACTATTCCCAAACAATCCTTTTAAAAAGCCCATAAATTCTAATGTATTTGAAATAAGTCGGATTGTTAGACTAACCTTACAATCTGTCGATATGTCCTGTTTTTATTGGCTTTACAAGACATTTTGTCTGTTCTGAACACTTGGTACTGTTGTTGACTTCCTAAAAATTCAACTACGTAAAAATATACAAATGAATTTTAATCAATATACCATTAAATCGCAGGAAGCAGTGCAGCAAGCACAGCAACTAGCGCAGGAAATGGGGCACCAGCAAATAGAAAACGAGCACCTGTTCAAAGCTTTGCTCGAAGTAGATGAGAATGTTGTGCCCTTTATCCTAAAGAAGCTCAATATAAATACGGCAATACTAAAGCAAGTTCTCGAAAAAGAACTAGAAAGTTTTTCAAAGGTATCTGGAGGCGACTTGCTGATAGCTCCAGAGGCAGGAAAATCGCTGAACGAAGCAAGCATAATTGCTAAAAAAATGGGCGATGAATTCGTATCTATAGAACATCTTTTATTGGCAATTTTCAAATCGAAAAGCAAAATTGCACAGATTTTAAAGGATCAAGGCGTAACGCATAAGGATTTGAAAGCAGCGATTGAAGAATTGCGTAACGGAGCTAAAGTAACTTCACAAAGTGCTGAAGAAACCTACAACTCCCTCGATAAGTACGCCAAAAATCTAAATGATTTGGCAGATAAAGGGAAGCTAGATCCGGTTATAGGCAGGGATGAGGAAATTCGCCGCATACTACAAATTCTATCGAGGCGAACCAAGAATAACCCAATGTTGGTTGGGGAACCTGGCGTTGGTAAAACAGCCATCGCAGAAGGATTGGCACATCGAATAGTGCAAGGCGATATTCCAGAAAATCTAAAAGACAAAGTAATCTATTCTTTAGATATGGGCGCTCTGATTGCAGGAGCCAAGTACAAGGGAGAATTCGAAGAACGTTTAAAGGCGGTTATAAAAGAGGTGGTCTCCTCAGACGGGAACATTGTGCTTTTCATTGATGAGATCCATACCCTAGTCGGTGCCGGCGGTGGCCAAGGAGCGATGGATGCCGCTAACATATTAAAACCAGCCTTGGCGCGAGGAGAATTGAGGGCAATCGGTGCTACGACCTTAGACGAATATCAAAAATATTTTGAGCAGGACAAGGCCTTGGAACGTCGTTTTCAAAAAGTAGTGGTCGCCGAACCAGATACCGAAAGTGCCATCTCTATTCTAAGGGGGATCAAAGAAAAATATGAGGCACATCATAAAGTTCGTATTAAAGATGAAGCCGTAATCGCGGCCGTAGAACTTTCACAACGGTACATTACAAATCGCTTTTTGCCAGACAAGGCTATTGACTTAATGGATGAGGCCGCATCAAAACTACGAATGGAAATCAATTCAAAACCTGAAGAACTTGATGTATTGGATCGAAAAATCATGCAACTCGAAATAGAAATCGAAGCCATAAAAAGAGAAGAGGATACTGCCAAATTGAAAGTCCTAAATATTGATCTTGCAAATATCAAAGAAGATCGAAACGAAATTTTCGCAAAATGGGAAAGCGAAAAAACAGTGGTAGACAATATTCAAAAGACAAAACTCGATATAGAGAATTACAAATCGGAAGCCGAACGGGCAGAACGCAACGGTGATTACGGTAAAGTAGCCGAATTGCGCTACGGTAAAATTAAAGATGCTCAGGGACGGTTGGAAGAATTTCAGAATGTGCTTGCCGAGCAACAGCATTCGGGAACTTTGATCAAAGAAGAAGTAACCAACGAGGATATTGCAGAGGTGGTAGCTAAATGGACGGGGATTCCCGTAACCAAAATGCTACAAAGCGAACGCGAGAAGCTACTCCATTTAGAACAGGTTTTACACAAACGAGTCGTCGGACAAGAGGAAGCCATAAATGCAGTTTCCGATGCCATTCGCAGAAGTAGAGCAGGACTCCAGGATGCTAAACGCCCCATAGGCTCCTTCCTTTTTCTAGGGACTACAGGTGTTGGTAAAACAGAGCTCGCCAAAACTTTGGCCTCATATCTTTTTGACGATGAAAACGCGATGACTCGAATCGACATGAGCGAATATCAGGAGCGACATTCGGTGAGCCGATTGATCGGTGCCCCTCCTGGATATGTGGGTTATGACGAAGGTGGGCAATTGACCGAAGCTGTTCGGCGTCGCCCCTACTCAGTTATTTTGTTGGATGAAATTGAAAAAGCGCACCCCGATACGTTCAACATATTGCTTCAGGTATTGGACGAAGGAAGACTAACCGACAATAAAGGAAGAGTGGCCGATTTCAAGAACTGTGTCATTATTATGACGAGCAATATGGGAAGCCACATCATTCAAGAAAAATTTGAGGCAACCAAAGACCTTGAAAGTGCAAGTGAAGCGGCAAGAATTGAAGTTTTAGGAATGCTGAAACAAAACATAAGGCCAGAATTCCTCAACCGAATCGATGACATCATTATGTTTACCCCTTTGAACAAGGATCATATTACTAAAATTGTGAACCTGCAACTAGGGCTTCTAAAGAAGCTATTGGCAAAAAAACATATTACAATTGATGCAACTGATGAAGCCATTGAGCACTTGGCAAAAAAGGGCTTCGACCCCCAATACGGTGCTCGACCGATTAAGAGAGTGCTACAAAAACTGGTGTTGAACGAGCTTTCCAAAGAACTATTAAAAGGAAGCATTACTGCCGAGAGTATTGTATTGATCGACTCCTTCGACGGGAAACTAGTATTTAGAAATCAGAACGAAATGGCTAAGTGATTTTAGCCAGTGAGGACCAATTAAGGATGCCCCAAAAAGGGCATCCTTTTTTTGTGAATGTAACATACCATACAGTATATAATTTTTCTATATTTGTGTGAAACCAGTTACCATATGTCTACCAAAGCCGAGAGAACAACTGCCTTTATTATCGAGACCGTTGCTCCCGTCTTTAACAAACATGGTTATGTTGGCACCAGTATGAGCGACCTAACGGAAGCTACGGCGCTAACCAAAGGTGCACTTTACGGAAATTTTGAAAACAAAGAGGCCTTGGCCTTGGCTGCTTTTGAATACAATAGCAAAATGCTTTTGAACACGATCGACGAACAGTTGGCGGGTGATGGAAGTGCTATAGACCGTATCTTCAACCTGATGGACTTCTACCGCAATTATAATGAATACAATGAACCAATGGGGGGTTGTCCGGTCCTAAATGTAGGTGTTGACAGCAAGCATAACAATCGCATGCTAAGTGCGGCCGCCAAGGAAACCATCAGTACCATAGAAGGTAAAATCGCATTGGTTCTTGAAAATGGCGCGAACAATGGTGAATTCAAATTACCGGTTACTCCATTGCAATTTGCCAAGCAATTGTATACCATGCTACAAGGTGCTGTAGCCATGTCAACGATGACAGGTGATCATAAGTATTTACTGAATACCGTTGCCTACTTACAACAATTGGTGAAAAGAGAATTCAAAAAACAATAAGTCATTTTCTAGGCTACTCTCCCACTACCCTAAAAATCCATGTTTTATCGGGATATTTACCAAAGAATTTACTGTTTCTTGCTTGTCGTGCTTCGGCCATGGTATCATATCGCTCTAAATAAACATATTGGTAGTTGTTCAAACTTCGTAAGAACGACTTAGGGTTAAGTCCTTTCTTGCCAAGGTCCTCCATAAATGCATTATAATACGTCTTCGTGCCAAACACATTGGCAATGAGATAAAAGCCTGCTTGCAACCCATCTTCGGTCTTCACCTCTTCATACTTTTCATCCTTTTGAACCACTACTTGTTCTTTTTCAGCTGAGACTTCTTTTTCGACCTGCACTGCACGCAAATTGTTCATGGAATCTAACCGTTTTTGAGCTGCAACCGCAGCCTCTTTCCTTCGAATTCGTTCAGCATTAAGATTGGATAGAGAATCCATTAGTTTACGCTGTGTCACTAGATTTTCAGCACTTTCGGCTGTAGCCCGTTTTATAGAATCCGATTTTTGTTGCGTGGCCAATTCTGCTTCCTTTCTTTGAATGCGCTCTGCCTCGATCAGATTTAGTGAATCTGTTTTTTGCTGATCTAGTTCAAGCCTTTGGCTTAACTTGGCATTGGCAATTGAGTCATTACGCTGTTGTTGTCGGAGCCTTTCCGCTGTTTCTCGCTCCCTTTCGGCAATTGCTATCTCCTTAGCTTTCAGCCTTTCTTCAGCCTCCTTATTTTGTAACGCCAGTTTTTCCGCTTGTAGCGCTTCTTTTTCCTGTCTTCGCTGCGATTTCAATCGCTCCCGTTCTTCAGATTTATCAGTCTCGGTATTTTCAACGACCGCTGCAATATTCTCGTCTTCGTTTTCGTCCTCGTCATTCGTTTCAACAATCAATTCCTCAGTTTGTTTCGGAACTTCCCTTTCCTCTGATTCTCGTTTTCCAAACTGATAGGCGGCAACTACCTCAAAGCTTGCATCTTTTCCATCCAAAGAAGCATCGGTAGCAAACTCCATCAGAGCCCCAATAGATAGTTTTCTTAAGAACTTTCCACCAGCACCTACCGATACACCATAAAAATTGTTATAACCTGCCTGCACCCAATACCGACGCGCAGAAAAGATGGTATTTAAGCCGTATTGATCATTTTGGGCCGGTACTGATTTGTAATACAACATCGGTCTTAATACGGAGTTGCCTGAGAAGAGCTTAAAGTCGTACCCACCCGACATCAGATAAATGCGCTCCTCCGGATTCGATTGCCGCTCCTTACGTGCGAAATTATAATCGAACAAGTTTTCTGATGTTAAACCAATTTGCAAATCCTTCCATTTTAGCAGAATTCCCGGAGCGGCTTGTAAAATGAAATCATTGGTCGTACTTACACCGGGTAAGGGAAAATCTGGGTCTGGCAATAGTCGTGTATCGGCAAGAACTTGCTTAAAACCAAAAAGGTTAAGTCCCAAACCTATTCTTAAATCATCGTTAACGGAGTAGAAATATGCGTAGTTCAATAAGGCACCGGTATTTACGTAGACACCGGTGTTATGTTGAAAAAAACCTAAACCTGCAGCTGACTCCTCAGATAACTTTCTTGAATAATTCAAAAACAAGGTTGTTGGGTCGGCATCGATTTGCTGCCACTGCCAACGCGTCCAAAAAGCAATACTTTGAGAAGTATCCCCATCTAAAGAGAGCACAGGATTAAACAGACTAGCATTATAATCAATGAGATTGTGCTGCCGTAAATCAACGGGCACCTGAACTTCTTGGGCGTTTATGACCAAAGCAAAGAAAAAGCAAATTAGAATGCCGCCTTTTTTCAACATATGCAAAAAAACAAAAAACCAAGACTTTCGCATACTATTTTCAGGTATTTTTAGTTAAATAGATAGAAAAGTTTTGAACATTGGTACCATACCGTTTTTAAAGGGCTAATCGATGAACGGTAATGACAAAACCAAATATAGGGATAACCGTTAACCAAATACATATGAAAACCTTACGAATACTAGTTCTAAGCATACTTTTGTTAGGATTTACGAACTGCAAGGATAACAAACAAGCGGAGGAATCAACAGCTGATGTTATCACCGGCGTTTCTACATACTATCTAATTAGACACGCTGAAAAAGATAGGTCTGATGATGAAAATGGGGATCCAGAATTGACTCAGACCGGTTTGGGAAGAGCCATGCATTGGGCTGAAATATTGAATAGTATTCCGTTAGATGCGGTCTATAGCACAGATTATCAACGCACTGCGATGACAGCTTCGCCAACGGCAATCAAACAAGATATCGATATGCGTTACTATGATCCTCAAAATATTGATATTGCGCAATTTAAATTGGATAACCTAAACAAAAGCGTGCTAGTTGTAGGCCACAGCAATACCACCCCCGATTTTGCAAACAGATTATTGGATGATCAGATTTACGACCAATTCGACGACACCAATAATGGCAGTATCATCGTGGTAACGATTATTAACGGCATGGCTACCTCACACCGACTAGAAATCAATTGCAGCTGCCCAAGTCGTGACTAAGCACTATTCTTAAAAAAAGAAAAGCAAAAATAGCAGCAAATTTGTTGCTATTTTTGCTTTTAATGCAAGTTAACATCAACATAAAGAATAAAAAGGCGCGTTTCGAATACGAGCTTTTGGATCAATACACAGCAGGGATTGTACTCTCTGGTACCGAAATCAAATCAATACGTCTTGGTAAGGCATCGATCGCAGAAAGCTTTTGTGAATTTAACGATAGCGGGGAATTGTTTATCATCAATATGCAAATAGATGAATATACGCATGGTTCGCATTATAATCACAAGCCTAAGGCAGAACGCAAATTACTACTTCAAAAAAAGGAATTGCGCAAACTACATAAAGAAGTCAAGAACTCCGGACTTACCATTGTACCTCTAAATCTTTTCCTGAATGATAAGGGTTTGGCAAAATTGAAAATATCCCTTGCCAAGGGTAAGAAGTTATATGACAAAAGGGAATCAATAAAAGATCGTGACAATAAGCGCGATTTGGCGCGTATAAAAAAGAGTTTTAACAACTAGTTCTTATTCTCAAGCAAGGGCACAAAGCGAAAATTCCCCAATTCTTCTTTTTCGAACTCTTTTTCCGATTTTCTTATAAACAACGTCATAATCTGTTCTCTACTACCAACCGGAATGACCAACCTACCTCCTACCTTGAGCTGACCTAATAAGGCCTTAGGCACTTCAGGAGCACCTGCCGTTACTAATATACCATCAAAAGGAGCTTCCGACGGCAAGCCCTTATACCCATCACCGAAAACAATCTTTTTGGGGCGATAATGCATTTTCTTAAAAAATAGGCTCGTCTTTTTAAAAAGCTCCTGCTGTCGCTCAATGGTAAAAACCTTCGTCTTTAGATGCAATAAAATCGCAGTCTGATAACCACTTCCTGTACCGATTTCCAAAATTTTTTGGTTGGGTTTCAATTGAAGCAACTCTGTTTGAAAAGCAACGGTATAAGGTTGAGAAATAGTCTGTTCGGCAGCTATAGGAAAGGCCTTGTCTTGATATGCATGACCTTCAAAACTACTATCCATAAAAAGATGTCTGGGAACAGCGCGTATAGCCTGCAATACTCTTTCGTCGGCAATTCCTTTGTCAATAAGCAAATCTGCCAACTGATTGCGCATTCCCCTATGTTTAAGCGTGTCTTTCAAAAGTTTGGTATTTGGTGATGCGAAGTTAAGAAGTTAACGTACAAACTGAAACAGTCATTACAACTAATCAAATTGAATCGGCCTTTTTTTGTCAAAGTCCGCGGCCGTAATTCCACTTCCATTGATAGTGGCAGTGTCCCAATCTTGAGTGATTTTCCATTCTGCATCGACTTTCCGCAAAAGAATATGAAATTGTCCGTAGATCGTATTGGTATCTTCTGTTCCTATAAGTCTCATTCTATAAAAACCAACTTCATATGAAGTATGGGCATTGGTATGTCTGCTATCGAACCAAAAATCGAGTTCAATTGTTGTTTTCGCGGATTTGTTCTCCATAAATCTCTTGCGATTTCCATCCTTAAAACGATTCTCCGTATCAATGCCGTTTGGAGTAACCCGCACTACTTGATCGGCATAAAGAGCGTTTAGTTTGTCTGCATCAAGTGATTCAAAAGCGAATTTAAATGGCTTCCATAAGGTGTTATCGATTTCGTCCTGGATTTGCTGTTCGGCCTGAGCCAAGACAAAGGAAGTTGTTAAGAGTACGAGTAGCAAAACGATTTTTCGCATGGGCTATATTTTTATCGAGTTCACGTTATTAACTTCTAAACTATGTTTATTTTTGATGAAAAGAAATATTTATGCTCAAAGTTGGTGTTTTGGGAGCGGGTCATTTGGGAAAAATTCACTTGCGATTGCTCAACGAATCCGATAAGTATGATCTAGTCGGTTTTTATGACCCGGATGCCATTAATGCCAAAAAAACCGAAGATGAATTCGGCTATGCATCGTTTGAAAATATAAATACACTAATTGATGCCGTTGATGTAGTTGATATCGTTACGCCGACTTTGTCGCACTATGATTGTGCGAAAAAATCGATAGAAAAAGGACGTCACATATTCATTGAAAAACCTATTACCAATACGCTTTCCGAAGCCGAAGAATTAATATCCCTAGTAGAAAAACATCACGTTAAAGGGCAAGTCGGACATGTAGAGCGTTTTAACCCTGCATTTACCAGTGTAAAAAGTGCGATTCAAGATCCGATGTTCATCGAGACTCATCGTTTGGCTGAATTTAATCCGCGTGGCACCGACGTACCTGTTGTATTGGATCTAATGATTCATGATATAGATGCCATATTAAGTGTAGTCGATTCAAACGTCAAACAAATCAATGCCAGTGGTGTAGCAGTCATTAGCAATTCGCCCGATATCGCAAACGCACGAATCGAATTTGAAAATGGTTGTGTAGCCAATCTTACGGCGAGCAGGATATCTATGAAAAGCATGCGCAAAAGCCGTTTTTTTCAACGTGATGCATACATTTCAGTAGATTTTTTGGAAAAGAAAGTAGAGGTGGTCAAAATGAAGGATGCACCTGAAACCGTGGGTGACTTTGATATGGTCTTGCAAAACGCAGAAGGAGTAAAAAGACAAATCTATTTCGAGAATCCGGATGTGATTCCTAACAACGCAATTTTGGATGAACTCGAGACCTTTGCAGATGCCATAACCTCAAATACGACGCCAAGGGTCACCTTAAGGGATGGGGCGAATGCACTTAAGGTCGCCTTACAGGTTATCGATTGTTTGGAAAAGTAACACAATGGTCGAAAGACCTTGTCCTAAAATGACTTAAAAAGAAGGACTAAAACTAAAATATTGTTTGATGAAGAAAGTAGCAATTATAGGTGCTGGGACTATGGGCAATGGAATCGCCCATGTATTCGCTCAAAACGGATTCGAGGTTAATCTTATAGATATTTCGCAGACTTCTTTAGATAGCGGCATAGCGACCATCTCCAAGAATCTCGACAGAATGGTCTTAAAAGAGAAAATTACTGAAGCGGATAAAGCTACTACTTTAAGAAACATACATACGCATACCGACATTGAGAAGGGGGTAGAAGACGTAGCACTTGTGGTTGAGGCAGCGACCGAAAATCTCGAACTAAAATTGAAGATTTTTAAGCAGATCGATGCAGTGTGTGATCCAACTGCGATTTTAGCAACCAATACTTCCTCTATTTCAATTACCCAGATTGCAGCAGCGACAAACAGACCTGATAAGGTGATCGGCATGCATTTCATGAACCCGGTGCCGATTATGAAACTTGTTGAGATCATAAGGGGATATTCTACCTCTGATGAGACCACGGAGACCATAATGCAACTTTCGAAGACCTTGGGCAAAACTCCAACAGAGGTAAATGATTATCCGGGCTTCGTCGCCAATCGCATACTCATGCCGATGATCAATGAGGCCATTGAGACCCTATATAACAATGTAGCAGGGGTCGCTGAAATCGACACCGTTATGAAACTGGGAATGGCGCATCCTATGGGACCTTTACAATTGGCCGACTTCATTGGTTTAGATGTATGCCTATCTATTCTGAATGTCATGTATGACGGGTTTAAGAATCCCAAATATGCGCCTTGCCCGTTACTTGTAAACATGGTAACAGCCGGGAAATTAGGCGTAAAATCGGGCGAAGGCTTTTATGATTATAGTGCTTCACGAAAAGCGGAGCAGGTAGCTGAACAGTTTGCATAACTAACTCGTGAAATAGATAGATGGCGATCATAACACCATTCAAGGCTATACGCCCAGCAAAAGATAAAGTTGCGCATGTGGTTTCGAACTCTTACCAATCCTATTCCCGTAAAGAGCTGAATGCGGAACTTTCCTTTAATCCCTTTACGTTTTTACACATTCTTAATCCGGGTTACAAATATTCTAAAAGTGTATCGGGCGAAGAACGTTTTCAATTGGTACATAATAGGTATTTGGAATTTTTAGAGGAAAATATCTTTTTAAAGGATGCCGTCGACTCCTTCTATCTATATGAAATTGAAAAGAAAGATTTTAAATGCTGCGGCTTGTTTTGTGGGACCAGCGTTGAAGATTATAGAAACAACGTCATCAAAAAACATGAAAATACACTACAGCGCAGAGAGGCCATGTTCGCCGACTATTTAGAAACGGTACAGTTCAATGCAGAACCCGTCTTAATGACCTATACCGACAATGAGCGAATTGCAGCCATAATTGCAGAGGGCAAGGCCAAAGAGCCTGAATACTTGTTTACTACCACAGACAAAGTAAATCATAAACTCTGGGTCGTATCAGACCCAAAGACCGTACAAGCACTGCAATTGGCCTTTAAGGAGCTAGATGCCCTATATATTGCTGACGGACATCATCGAAGTGCCTCTTCGAATCTACTTGCCAAGAATTTGGAAGATAAAAATCAGAACCACGATGGAAGCGAACCTTATAATTCATTTATGAGTTATTTGATTCCGGAATCTGAGGTACGCATATTTGAGTTCAACAGACTAGTCAAAAGTTTAAATGGGTTGACCAAGAAGGAATTTTTAGTGAAGCTCGATGCTGTGTTCCGAATCGAAAATCAGGGAAAATTGCTATATAAACCGAGTAAAAAACATCATTTTAGCATGTACTTGGATGGAGAATTTTATTCGCTTTACCTACGGAAAAAGATTTATACGTTCACTGATGTCCTGAGCGAATTGGACACCCAAATTCTATATAAGACCATTCTAGAACCTATTTTAGGAATACAGGATCTGCGCAAAGACAAACGTATACATTATGGTTACGGCAAACACAACGCAATGAAAATGAAAGATGACATTGATAAGGGTAAATTTACCGTAGGTTTTGGAATGGTACCCATAACCATTTCCGAAATAAAGGCCATTGCCGACGCGGGTCTGGTTATGCCACCAAAGAGTACTTATATAGAACCAAAGTTAAGAAGTGGCTTGGCCATTTATGAACTCTGAAAAGTCATCTATTATAACTCAATATTCGAATATCAAAAATCATAGAGGAGCATGTCGATTACGCTTAATCTTACTGAAATAAAACAGTCGCTCCCAAGTCATGTTACCTTGGTCGCCGTTTCTAAAACAAAGTCCCATACGGAAATTATGGAGGCCTACACGGCCGGGCAACGCATTTTCGGGGAGAATAAAATTCAAGAAATGACCCAGAAATGGGAAAATTTGCCAAAAGACATTATATGGCATATGATCGGACATGTACAGCGGAACAAGGTGAAATATATGGCAGGTTACGTCTCCTTGATTCATGGGGTAGATAGTTTTAGGCTGCTCAAGGAAATAGACAAACAAGCGCAGAAGCATAATAGGGTTATCGATTGCCTTTTGCAAATGCATATCGCCGAAGAAGAAAGCAAGTTCGGTCTCAACGAGACAGAACTTCATGATATCATATCGTCCAACGAATTTGCCGAATTGAGGAATATTCGAATAACCGGACTTATGGGTATGGCAACATTTACCAATGATGTTGAGCAGATAAGGCGCGAATTCAAATCGTTGGCCAATTTTTTCAAGCATGCACAAGAAAAATTGTCAGATTGCACTACCCTTTCAATGGGAATGAGCGGGGACTATCACATGGCAATTGATGAAGGTAGTACCATGGTGCGTATAGGAAGTAGTATCTTTGGAGCAAGAAATTATAATCGGTAAACATCGGGTAGACTTATATGTACAGCATACTAGATATCGAAACGACAGGCGGAAAATTCAATGAAGAAGGCATTACCGAAATTGCCATTCACAAATTCGATGGCCACAAAGTGGTCGACAAATTTATTAGTCTGATAAATCCTGAAAAGGAAATTCAACCCTTTGTTGTAAAACTTACCGGTATTAATAACAAAATGTTGCGTACGGCACCCAAATTTCATGAAGTAGCCAAACGCATCGTAGAAATCACAAAAGACACCGTGCTCGTTGCACATAATGCGCAATTCGACTACCGAATTTTACGTACCGAATTTAGACGTCTTGGTTATAATTTTGAACGAAAAACCCTTTGTACCGTAGACCTTTCCAAGACCTTACTACCAAATGCAGAGTCTCATAGTCTAGGAAAATTGGTACGTTCCTTAGGAATTGTGGTCAGTGACCGACATCGCGCCAACGGTGATGCCATAGCAACATTAAAGTTATTCAAACTACTGTTGGCCAAAGATTCCGACAAATCGATCATCAGAGACATCACCCGTGCTGAAAGCACCGGAGAATTGTCACAAAGACAATTAGATATTGTCGATTCGCTTCCGTCTGCGACCGGCGTTTATTATATGCAAAATAAAGATGGGGAGATCCTTTTTCTGGGAAAGAGCAGTAATATCAAAAAAAGAGTAAACCAGCACTTTACGAAAGATGGTGCAAGAGCCAAGAAACTACAAAAGGAAACGAAAAAAGTCAGTTACGAGCTTACAGGCAGTGAACTAGTCTCCCAATTAAAGGAGTATGAGGAGTTGCGCAAAAACAAGCCAGCCTTCAATCAATCGAATTTGGAAAAGAGTTTTTCTCATGCACTTTATCAAGGAAAAGATACCCATGGTTATATCACATTGAACATCCATCAAGCCGATTTGAGCAAAAATCCGTTGCTTACGTTCAATGGATTCAAGTCAGCAGAAAACTTTTTGCACCGAATAGAGACCGAATTTGACCTCTGCTTAAAACTAGTTGGGCTGTCAGTAGCTAAGAAAGAATGTTCTAAAGTAGCTGAAGGCAGTTGTGCGGGTGCTTGCAGACAAGAAGAGGAAATTTCCGCTTACAACCAAAGAGTTATCGCAGCGCTGCAAAAATACACCCTTGCGAATAGAAGTGAAGTACTTTTAGACAAGGGTCGGGAAATTGGGGAATACAGCGCAATTCTTATCCAAGATGGTACTTATCAAGGGTATGGGTTTTACGAACTCAACCATCAAATAAATAATTTGCATATCTTAGAATCCATAATTACGCCTATGAAAGCCGATGATACTACCCATCATATCATCACAGCCTACCTTCGAAAAAACAGAATGCTAAAGAGCATTAAACTTGAGCCAGTAGATTGAAAAGACAAAAACACAATTCCAGGTGGCGCAATAAACTTCATGAAATAATTTATGAGGCCGATACGCCGATTGGCAAATTTTTTGACATTGTCCTTTTTGTTCTGATTATCATCAGCGTTATTTTGGTTATGCTCGAGAGCGTAAAGGAGATCGATGCCGAGTACCATAGGCAACTGCTTGTCCTCGAATGGATCATTACGATATTCTTTACCATCGAATATATCGCGCGTATCGTTGTTATTAAAAGGCCATGGAGATATATAACCAGTTTTTATGGTATCATTGATCTAATTTCAACCATACCGCTTTACATATCTTATTTCCTTGCGGGTTCACAGGTACTGCTGGCAGTTAGGGCTTTGCGGCTACTACGGGTATTCCGTATATTAAAACTTGTACGCTTCTTAGGTGAGGCCTCACAATTAAAGCGAGCGATAAAGGCAAGTAGGGCCAAAATTGCGGTCTTTATTTATACGGTTTTAATACTATCGGTTATCATGGGAACCATTATGTATTGGGTAGAAAGCGATTCTTCTGGTTTTACGAGCATACCCCGAAGTATCTATTGGGCCATTGTTACCTTGACCACCGTAGGTTACGGAGATATTGCCCCACAAACCAGTTTCGGTCAGCTGATCGCAACGGTTGTCATGATTTTGGGTTATGGTATCATCGCTGTGCCTACCGGTATTGTTACTTCCGAATTCACCAAGCAGGGATTGGACGAAAAGCCTGAAATACATCTCAATACCCAGGCCTGTACCAGCTGTGCCAAAGAAGGGCATCGCGATGATGCGACCCACTGTTACAATTGTGGAAGCGAACTTAATGAATAAGCGTCTAATTGCGGTCATAGGGCCAACAGGAATCGGTAAAACGAAATTGGCGATTCATTTGGCGCAGTATTTTCAAACAGAGATACTCTCGGCAGATTCACGTCAATTCTATAAAGAAATGACGATCGGCACCGCGGTGCCATCCATAGAAGAACTTGCAGCTGCTACCCATCATTTTATACAACACAAAAGTATTTTTGAATCGTATTCAGTCGGAGAATTCGAACGCGAAGCGATTGATTTCCTGAATGAATTTTACCAAAACAATGATGTCGCCATTTTAGTTGGTGGTAGCGGCTTATATATTGATGCGGTTACGCAGGGGTTGGATAATTTTCCCAAAGTACGCCCACAAACCCGCGTCGACCTAACAAATCGATTAGCTGTTGAAGGCCTACCTGCCTTACAGCGTCAATTAGCACAACTAGACCCAGACTATTACGAAAAAGTAGACATAGATAACCCCCACCGTGTGATTCGTGCCCTGGAAATTTGTTTGGAAACCCAACTCCCCTATTCGTCGTTCTTGAACAAACCTAAACCAGCTAGGGGATTCAAGACCATTTTTGTAGGGCTTAAAGCGGAGCGTACCTTGCTTTATGAGCGCATTAATCAAAGGGTAGATAAAATGATGGCCGAGGGGCAATTGAACGAAGCCAAACGCTTGCATGAGCATGCCGCGTTAAATGCATTGCAGACCGTTGGTTATCGTGAATTGTTCTCCTATCTTGACGGAAAATTCGACTTGGATTTCGCTATCGCGGAAATCAAGAAAAACACCAGGCGTTTTGCTAAACGACAAATGACCTGGTATCGAAAAAGGAATGATATTTTATGGATGGATTATATGATAGATAAAGAAAACGCCATTCAACTAATAGAAGATCATATCAAAACAGAATTAAATGCCTAGGAAATCGATTTTCTTCATCATGGGAGTTTCAGGTTGCGGCAAGTCGACCATTGGAAAACTGTTGTCCAAAGAACTGAACTTCAACTTTTTTGACGGTGATGACTACCATCCTGAGGCCAATGTACAAAAAATGGCCTCGGGTCAGCCCCTCAATGAC
>CALIJE010000139.1 GCA_938017825.1 uncultured Flavobacteriaceae bacterium | reverse complement strand
GGTGACGACAATGTACATGTACAAAACAGCATGCGCATGATCGAGGCCTTGATACAGGCCGATAAGCAATTCGAATGGGCCATTTACCCTGATCGAAATCATGGTATCTATGGCGGTAATACCCGTATTCATTTGTTCAATAAAATGACCGATTTTATCAAAACGAAACTATAATTAAAACCAATTATATGACAGAGGTAACTATTCCAGAAGACCAAAAACAAATTTTAGGCCATCCGCAAGGCTTGTTCTACCTATTCTTTGCCGAGTTATGGGAGCGATTTAGTTTCTATGGGATGAGGGCACTTTTGACCCTTTATATGGTAGATGTCATTTTTTCTGCACTTGCAGAGCGTGATTATGCTACGGCTGCTGTGTATGCATCTTACGGTTCGTTGGTGTACGCTTCAACGGTTATAGGAGGAAAGGTTTCCGATCAGATTTTGGGAATGAGAAATTCGATTTTTCTTGGTGGTGTTTTAATGGCAATAGGTCATTTTGTATTGGCTATTGAAAATAATATGGCCTTTTTCTTGGCACTTTCATTGATAATTGTGGGGAACGGTTTCTTCAAACCAAATATTTCAACATTTGTAGGCACTTTGTATGAAAAAGGAGACCCGAAAAAAGATTCAGGCTTTACGATTTTTTATATGGGAATTAATATTGGAGGGTTCGTAGCCCCCCTACTATGTGGATGGTTAGCAGCAAAATATGGATGGCACTATGGTTTTGGATTAGCAGGCCTTGGCATGTTGACGGGTCTGATTGTTTTCTGGAGAGGTATTAAGAAGAATGTTTTCGGAAAAAGGGGGCTTCCTCCTAATGATCAAGTAATGGATAGAAAAGTTCTTGGAATAAAACAAAGAATACTTGTACCCATATTGGCAGTATTGGCTGCACCCTTGATCGCTTTCTTATTATCATCTTACAAGGCCGTTGCCACAGGAGGCCTGTTCGCTGATCAAAATGTCGTTAATATCATTTTTACCGGCATTGGAATTGCAGTCTTAGCGTATCTGGCCTTTATCATGTACAAGGCGACTTTAATTGAAAGAAAAGAACTCTTTGTGGCTGTTTTGCTCACTTTTTTCATGACTATATTTTGGGGTTTTCACGAATTATCGGGGAGTGTAATTACACTCTTTGCCGCTAGAAATGTGGACTTGGATGGAATTATGACGGCTGCACAAACGAATTCGCTGAACTCTATGTGGATAATTGTTTTGGCGATACCCATTTCAATGATGTGGACTTGGTTGAGTAAGAAAAAAATGAATCCTCGCACTCCCTATAAATTTGGTTTAGGCTTACTTTTTGCCGGTATAAGTTTTTACATTTTGGCAATTAGTGGAGCGAGTGCCAGCGAAAATGGGTTGGTTCCATTTGCATACCTATTGCTAATGTATTTCTTAATCTCAGTCGGAGAATTATTCATGTCTCCTGTAGGGCTCTCGAAAATGACGGATTTAGCACCAGCACGTTTCATAGCTTTTATCATGGGCGTTTGGTTTTTGTCATCTGCTTTCGCATTTCAAATTGTTGGGTTTATAGGAAAACAATTGGCCATTGAGAGTACCGATAAGGACATCGGTGGTTTTGAAACCTTGGAAGTTTATACAGGAGGATTTGATTTAATCGCCAAGTATGCTATCGGTGCCGGTCTAATTGTACTAATTGCGTCTCCGCTAATTAAAAAATTAATGGGGAAAGTTCACTAGAAAGCTACCTAAAAACATAAGCTCCCTTTTCGCCGGTATAGTGAAAAGGGAGTTTTCTTTTCGTGCAGCTTGCTTTCCATCGAAGTACATCGCTTGTATAGTTGCTGCCATCGGCGATGATAAATTTTGGATTGATGGAGTCTAACAAACGTTCGAAATTCAATTTGGGCGATTGGGTCAAGAGCAGGTAGTCAACCGTCTTTGTTTGCTTGGGTACAACCCCTAAACTATCAATCCGCAATAGTTTATGTTCTTGCCAGTGATAACTGTTTTGAAGGAGTTCATTATCAACGGAAGTACAATGCTCGGCAACGCGATAGTCCGTTGTCAATCGTTGTATTCTGCTCGTATCTTGCGCAAAAACAAATAGCCTGTCCCCTGCTTGGTGCATCAGCACGGAGTTTCGTATTTGGTGCAACACTATAAGTCTATCTGTCTGCTGGGTCTTAAAGACCTTATAGGAACGATAGCTCTGAAAACCTAGTATAGCGACACCTGCCAACAAAGCCTTTTTAAAAGTGGGTTTGGTGAACAATAACATTAAGGCGATAAGGATACTATAGGCCAGCACAAGCTGAACCCCATCAAAGGATATGTTCTTAAACACAAAAGCTTCTTGTTGAGCAACCCAGGTAATCGTTGCGTTCATCGAGTAGATCAGGGTGTCATAAATGGTTACCAACCAATCGGGAAGCTGATTCACAAGGGCTAAAAACACGACCAGTATACCTCCCCCTAAAATGATGCCCAATACAGGAACAATAATCAAATTGGAGATGAAGAAGAGTCCGGGGAATTGATGAAAATAAAAGAGGCTAATAGGTAGAACCCCGAGTTGCGCCGCGACACTGACAGACAATAACTGCCATATTTTTCGAACAATCAGATTTTTGGGAAACCATAGTTTTTGTAACAGCGGGTAGATCCAGACTATGGCAAAAACAGCCGCATAGCTCATTTGAAAACCGACCTGAAAAAGTAGGTTTGGATCGATTACCAATAAAATAAAGAACATACTCAATGCCAGAATATTAAAGGTATTGCTAGGTCTGTTGAGGTATAGGGCATAGGCGACGAACGAGAACATGGTGACCGCCCGAACAACAGAAGCGGTAAAGCCAGCCAAAAAGGCAAATCCCCATAATAGGGTTACGATGAGCACCAGCTTTATGGTTTTGCCCCGTGAGAAGCGCTCTAAGGGTTTGAAAAGAAATTGCAGCAACAACAACAAGATTCCGATATGCAGGCCCGATACTGCCAAAATATGCACAGCGCCTGCATTTTTATAGCTGCTATAGGTTGTCTCCGAAATATCATCCCGTTGGCCCAATAAGAGTGCTTTAATGATCGAAAGTTCGGCTGTACCGAACTGGGCCATTTCCAACTTTGCAATGATATGCTTTCGCAGGGCGGCGGCTCTACCGTAAATAGTTCGTGACGGATTCTCTAGCCGAATAATAGCACCTTCGGTCCGTAACTGATGAGTTACCCCAAAATTGTTCAAATACGATTTATAATCGAACTGATGCGGGTTCAATGGCCCCCTGATTTCGTCGATTGGGGAATAGATGACCAGCTCATCGTCTATCTGTAGCAAATTGCCCAAACTATCGGGTGGGAAGTTGACAAGAATTCGCCCAGTGGCACGTTTTTGGTCTAAAGTATGTACCGCTGCAATATAGCGTCTAGAAAAAGCCGTGGGTTTTAGCGTTTCGGTAATTTTCAGTTTCCAGGTATGGCTACCATTGGAATGGTAATTTGAATAATGATCGGGAATGTGCTCTGGTTTGGATAGGGAGACAGAAAGTACGCCGATGCTTAATGTCAATAGTGCTCCCACCAGTGCGAAGCCATAACTTTTCCTATGAACATCTAAATAAAATAAAAATGCAAAGATCACCAAGATTATTGTGGACAATACAATGGGCAGAGTAGCACCAAAATCAAAGGAGTGCCCTAAGACAATACCAAGAATAAGAATCAAAGTGAGTTGTATCGGGATAAAGCGCAGCAGTCGCATACTAGAGAACTCTAGTAGCCTTTACAAAAGCCTGGTTCCAGAAACCTTCGCGCAGCGAAGAAACAATTACCCCACGAGAGGTCGAGGCATGTATGAATTTGATTTCGTCGCTATCAATGGCGACTACCATGCCTACATGATTTATTTTTCTACCTCTTTTTTTGGTGTTGAAAAAAAGTAGGTCGCCTTTTTCAACATTTTTCACTCTGATCTTGCGACCTTCCTCGGCCATATCTCTAGAAACGCGAGGTAAGCTAATATCGTGTTCGGCAAATGCCACATACAAGAGTCCAGAACAATCCATTCCTTTTTTCGTTGTTCCGCCCCATTTATAGCGAACACCTGAAAATTGTAGGGCCGTATTGATAATTTCTTCTGCTTTGGAGTTCAGTTTTTTCCTCTTTGCTACGCGGGTGCTTGTAGATGGTGTCGGTTGTTCGGTTGTTCGTGACGAGGCATCAACAGAGACCGTTCTTGTTTTAGTCTTACTGTAGGTGGTCTTTTTTTTGACCGATCCACAGCTGGCAACCGCAAAGAGAATAATAAGCACAAGTATCTTTCGCATAGTCGATAGGAATTGGGGTTTCCTCCGAACTCAAAATTAGATAAATAATTTTAAATGGGAAGAAACCCATGGCTAACTGGCTAGCGAACAGTGTCTCTTAGTCCAGAATTTCTGTCTTGTCGCGTTGTTTTTTTGAAATGTATTCATCGACCATATCTTCCAATACATTTAAAGGTAGCGCACCATTTACAAGAATTACGTCATGAAATTCGCGGATGTCGAATTTTTCGTCCAATTGGGTCTTGGCTTTTGCCCGAAGCTCCAAAATCTTGTTCATACCTACCTTATAGGCGGTGGCCTGGGAAGGCATTACAATATGTCTTTCAACCATTTTGACAGCATCACTTTCAGCATTGGGCGTATTGTCGACATAGTACTTAATTCCTTCTTCACGCGTCCATTTTTTGGTGTGTATTCCCGTATCCACTACTAAGCGACAGGCACGCCATAGCTCCATGGCCAAACGCCCAAAATCAGAATATGGATCGCTATAAAGCCCCATTTCCTTTGGAATAAATTCGGTGTATAATCCCCAACCTTCGGTATAGGCGGTATAGCCACCCATTTTTCTGAACATGGGAATATTTTCCAATTCTTGCGACATGGCACGCTCCATATGATGGCCCGGAATACCCTCATGGTACGCCAGGGCTTCCATTTGATATTTTGGCATCGCCATTATATCGTACATATTGGCATAGTAAGTACCTGGTCGTGAACCGTCTAAGGCCGGCGCTTGGTAGAACGCCTTTCCTGCAGATTTTTCACGGAACGGTTCTACCGCTTTAACGATCATATCGGCTTTTGGTTTTCGTAAGAAGAGTTCATCTAGCCTACTTTTCATACTATCGATAAGTTTGGTCGCGGTCTCCATATATTCCTCTCGACCAGCTTTGGTATCTGGATAGTAAAATTGTTTGTCTTCTTTCATGAATTTAAAAAAATCTTGAAGCGAACCTTCGAAACCGACCTTGTCTTTAATTGCTGTCATTTCCGAATGAATTCGTTTTACTTCTGCAAGACCCAATTCATGAATTTCGTCCGACGTCATATCGGTGGTGGTTGTTCGTGCCAATGCATTGTTGAAGTAGGCGTCACCTTCAGGGAATTTCCATGCACCATGATCTGTAGTCGCTCGTTCGGACTGCTCTTCCAAGAATGAAACCAACTTGTCATACGATGGTTTCACAGCGTTCAGCAAGGCTTTTTCGGCATTCTTAAGGAGTGTGCTCTTGTCATCGTCTGCGAGCTCTAGTCTATCTAACTTAGAGGTGAAATCACCCAATAGGGCACTTGGTTCCTTAGAGGAATCGAAAGGAAGTCCCGTTAAAATGTTCTTACAGGATTCGATAGCCCTTGGGAAAACGAATTTGGGTGGAACTATCCCAGAGGCCTCCCGTTCTTTTAAACCCTCAATAACTTGGTCGAACATTGGGCCTACTGCGTTTAATCGGGCAACATAGGCCTCAGCATCACTTTTGTCCGTGATTTGATGCATATTTATAAGAAAGGAGGGAACTTGCGAATGCGTTCCGAACATTTGATTGATAGGATAGTTATAAAGACGGTATTTGTAATCGGCAATTTCATCTTCTTGCTGTTGCACGGCTAATTTGTAACTAAGTTTGGTCGCTTCATCCAATGCGCTTACGTCAACTGAATCTTTTAAATAGGCCAAACGGGCTTTCGTCCGTTCGAGGGATTTCTCCTCCGCTTCTTTTGACATATCATCCCATTTGTCATAGTCTGTCTTATCGCCCAAATAGGTCTGAAACATTGGCGACAAGGCTATTTCGGCATCCCATTCCTGTTGAAACCAGTCGTTCATGGCCTGCGATGCCGTGGCTATTTCTTCCGGGGTATAGGTTTTGGTTTCTTTGCTGTCCTCTTTGCATCCGGCAAATACTAAAAGTGCCGTTAAAGCAATTGTTTGCAGTGATTTTTTCATTGGTATCTGTTTTTTGTTGTTTGAAGGTATAAAATCTAAGCGTTGGCAACGATCAATTGCGCCGCTTTAACACTTGCACCTGCCCCGCCCAATTTTTCGATAAGGGCATCATAATCGCGCAATTGTGTTTCTCTAAATTGACCACTGGTGATTTTTGACAGCTCGGTCTTTAAATTTTCAGTGCTTAGGTCATTCTGAATAAGTTCGGCCACCACTTTCTTATTCATAATAAGATTAACCAAAGAGATATGATCAAGTGTTATAATTTGCTTTGCAATCTGATAGGACACCCAATTCGCACGATAACAAACTACCTGAGGAACCTTAAAAAGTGCAGTTTCCAAGGTTGCCGTTCCGCTGGTGACCATTGCCGCGTGGGCCAGACTTAACAAATCATAGGTCTTATTACTGACAAAACCCACGTTTGGATTATCCAAAAAAGGGGTATAAAAATCTCGATGTAGACTGGGAGCTCCAGCAATTACGAATTCGTACTCCGGAAAATCATCGATGACCGAAAGCATAAGCTGTAACATTTTTTGAACCTCTTGTTTTCTGCTTCCCGGCAATAAGGCGATAATTGGTTTTTGAGCAGTAATATTATGGGTGGCCCTAAAATCAGAATCATTTACTGTTGTTCTCTTATTCAATGCATCCAATAAAGGGTGACCAACAAAATGAACGGGGAAATTGTGCTTCTCTTCGTAAAACTCTTTTTCAAATGGAAGAATTACATACATCGCATCGATATCCCTTTTGATTTTGGCAATTCTTCCTTCACGAGATGCCCAGATTTGCGGTGAGATATAGTAATTGGTGCGATAGCCCGACGCTTTTGCCCATTTTGCAATGCGCAGATTGAAGCCTGAGTAATCAATAAAAACAATAACATCGGGATTAAATTCGGCAATATCGGATTTGCAGTATCTGATATTTTTGAAAATGGTTAAAATATTCGAGAGCACTTCCAAGAAACCCATAAAGGCCATCTCCTTATAGTGCTTCACCAGATGGCCGCCGGCCTGCTTCATCAAATCCCCGCCCCAACATCGTATATCGGCCTCTGAATCTTTCTGGCGAAGGGCATTGATGAGGTTAGACCCATGTAGGTCCCCTGATGCTTCCCCAGCGATGATATAATACTTCATGGGCGATTAGAACACTTTGTAGAAAACAATGACCAATGCGGTCAACACCGTAGCTATGAGCACCCCTTTGGCCCTTTCATCTCTTCGTATTTTTAAAAAACCAAAAAACGCCACTAGATTCAATATGGCCCCTAAGGCCAGCAGACTGCCGATATGTCCTTGCTGTACCGCCGCTTCATAAGTGGCTTTGATTCCGAAGTCAGAAAATATCAAAATATATAAAAGGGTACCAATGGTATTGGCAATGATACCAACCATAAAGCCAATAATGATCTCTTTTTTATTCATGTAACATCAAAAATTTGTTCTAAGCAAAATTTAGCCGTTGTTAGATTATCCAAGTTCCCAGGCATTCAGTTGTTGTATGCTATGGTGTGCCGTTAAATCAAACTGGGTGGGCACCACAGAAATATAACCGTTGGCCAAAGCCCATTCATCGGTATCTTCTCCCTTATCCAAAAGTTCAAATTCTCCAGTTAACCAGTAATAGTCCTTGCCCATTGGACTGGTGCGTTTATCGAATTTTTCTTTCCAGTTTGCGCGCGCTTGACGACAAATTTTAACCCCTTTCAGTTCATTGGTCTGTAATTTAGGAATATTAACATTAAGCACCACCCCTTGCGGAATGCCATTTGCCAGTGCTTCTTGAATGATCTTTTGGATATAACCCTTGCTTTGCGAAAAGTCGGCCTTCCAAGTATAGTCGCAGAGGGAAAAGCCAATTGCCGGTACCCCTTCGATCCCTGCTTCTATCGCTGCGCTCATGGTACCCGAATAAATAACGTTGATCGAGGCATTTGATCCATGATTTATACCGCTGATGACAATATCTGGTTTTCGGTCCAATATCTCTTGAAGACCCAATTTTACACAATCTGCGGGGGTTCCGCTACAACTATATTCGGCATTGGCCCCATCTTTTTCAATGGTCGTCATTTTGGTGGCGTACAAGGTATTGTTAATGGTTATGGCATGGCCCATGCCCGATTGAGGACTGTCTGGCGCTACCACGATAACATCTCCGATTTCACTGGCAAATTGTATCAACGAACGAAGTCCTGGAGCGGTAATTCCGTCGTCGTTCGTTACCAAAATCAAAGGTTTTTGCATTTAAGATACTTTAAGGCACAAAAATACGTTTTTAAAAAGGATATTTCCCTTTAAGCCGTTTGGCTAAAAATTAAGATTGCGCCTAAGCATGGCACGGTTTTTTCATTATCTTAGGGAATTCTATTTATTTTATGAATATGACCTCTTTTTCAGGTCGAAAAATAGCTAATACATGAAAAGGAATCTTGCTTATGCTTTGTTCGTAATGTTGATTGCAGTTGCTTCTTGCAGCTTTACAAACAATGCCCCCGACAATTTCGAGAACGATGATAAGGACAAACTACTGTTAGATCTTATTACCTATGTTCTTGAAAAGATACATTATGACCCTATTGCGATAAACGACGACTTTTCTGTAGGGGTATTTGAAGACTTTATCGAAATCATTGACCCTACTAAGCGATTCTTTATTCAAAAGGACATTGAAGAATTTGAAAAGTACAAGTATCAGATCGATGAGCAAGTAAAGAATACCGATATCGTTTTCTTCAATATCGTGTATGAAAGGTTAATGCAACGAATGGACGAAGCCAAGGACATCTATGGTGAGGTTCTAGACACTCCATTTGATTATAACCTTCAGGAAAATATCAATGTAGACTATAAGGAACTTCCATATGCGGCATCTAAGAAAGAGTTAAAGGAGCGTTGGAGAAAACAATTGAAGTATATCACAATGGGAACTTATGATACTAAGCTTACCCTGCATGATAAGGCTCAGAAGACCGAAAAGATAGCGATAGAAGGAGAAGCTGTAGAGATTGAAAGTCCTGAACTTGAAGCTGTAAAGGTAGATTCAAGTGAAAAACCTCTTACTCCCCAAGAAGCAGAATTAGCGGCAAGGGAAAGTACGCGTAAGACCTTGTTCGAATATTTTGATTTTATTGATGATTTGGAACGCAAAGACTGGTTTGTTCAATACTTGAATACCATTGTTGACGAATTTGATCCGCACACCTACTATTTTGCGCCAGACGATAAGGAAAAATTCGATGCCAGTATGTCTGGTAAATTTGAGGGCATTGGAGCGCGCTTGCAAAAGAAGCCAGAGGGTGCAAAGGTTACCGATATTATTTCGGGAGGGCCTGTATGGCGCGATGCTCGAATTGAAGTAGGCGATGTAATCATCAAGGTTGGTCAGAAAGGGGATGACCCTATTGATATTGTTGGGATGCGTTTAGATGATGCTATAAAGATGATCAAGGGCCCAGAGGGTACTGTGGTTGATTTGACTATTCGTAAGATTGATGGTTCTACAACTGTGGTTTCACTAACCCGTGATGTAGTCGAATTGGAAGAGTCATTTGCGAAATCCGCAAAAATTATCAAAGACACCGAAAACTTTGGATTGATTCATTTGCCTAAATTTTATGTTGACTTTGAAGATTATACAGAAAGAAATGCCGCGTCTGACGTTGCGAAGGAAGTAGAGCGACTAAAGCAAGCTGGTATGGAAGGTTTAATCCTGGATCTTAGGGATAACGGAGGTGGTTCTTTGAAGACCGTTGTTGATATGGCAGGTCTGTTTATCAAAGATGGCCCTATCGTACAAGTACAATCTTCTGGCAAGGAGAAAGAGGTTCATGAGGATAAGGACGAACGTATTCAATGGGATGGACCGTTAGTTGTATTGGTAAACGAACTATCGGCCTCGGCATCTGAAATTTTGGCTGCCGCCTTACAGGATTACAAGAGGGCTATCGTTATCGGAAGTAAGCAAACCTTTGGCAAGGGTACCGTTCAAAATGTAATGCCTTTAAGCAATATTGTTCGCAATAGCGAGCACGGGGATTTAGGAGCATTGAAGTTGACCACACAGAAGTTTTATAGGGTTAACGGGGGCTCTACCCAATTAAAAGGAGTGTCAAGTGATATTGTGGTACCAGACCGGTATAGCTATATCGATCTTGGTGAACGAGATCAAAGCAACCCACTTGATTGGGATAAGATTTCGCCAGCCGATTACACCCCATGGAAAAATTATATCAACTATGAGGAGACTTTGGCAAAAAGCAAGGTTCGAATGGCCAATAATGCACAAGTAGCGTTGATTGAAGAAAACGCCAAATGGTTGAAAGCCGAACAAGATGAAACCAATGTCTCTTTGAATTATGATGTATACAAAGAGGAGCAGAGCAAGGATAAGGAGCAGTCAGATTATTTTAAGAAATTACAAGACTATGATTCAAAATTGACCTTTACATCGCTGCAATATGAGCAAGAACTTTTTACCCAAGATTCTATTCTTCGTGAGAAGAGAGACCGTTGGCATAAGAGTTTGGCCAAAGACGTTTATGTTGAAGAAGCTGTAAACGTACTTCGAGACCTAAAAGTGAACAATATCAAAAACGGTAAATTGGCCAGTGTAAAGGGCTAAGCTGAGATAGTTTAACTATGAAACCTCCACTGGACCCAATCCAGTGGAGGTTTTTTATGGAGTACAAAATTAAGTGTGATCAGGAATCCAAATCACGCAATAAATATTCCGCTGAGGCCGTCATTCGACTATATTTTCGGTATCCCCATATAGAAAATGGGATGAGAACAAGAAGCATAATACAACTGAACCATAGCCATTCTGAGCTCTGGTTCACAAAAAGGTCTTTACCATTTATGAGTTTGCCAAATACTGGCAATATCAAAATCATCAAAAAGAAATTAGCAATGATTCCGAAGCGCTGAAATGACAAAAATCGTTTTCTTCGATGGGTAAACTCAAGCAAGGACTCCCGATAGGTGTTGTTGACAAGGTCAATATTTCTCATTTTACCAATAGACCTCAATACGATCAAAGGCAGAACGATAAAATAAAGTGCTACAAGAATACCACATCCCAGAAGATACCACGTATCTAGTTTTGCAATATTTAGTAGCACAAAAGTGGCACCTATAAAGCAAGCTACCGCTCCAATTGATTCGTATCGCGCAATTCGTGAAATTTTGTTTCTTATTTTTTCATGTGTCATATCTAAAATCAATGAATTTGTTAAATGGTTCTGAGCATCTAATTTTTCGGTCATTTCTTGCCAAGCAGCTTGCATTTCTTCTAAGTTCATAGGGTCGTCTTTTTTTCGATTCGCTCTTTCATTTTGGCTTTTATCCTTGAGATTCTGGTGCCCACATTGCTTGCTGAAAATCCGGTAATTTCAGCAATCTCCTCATATTTTTTTCCTTCGAGCAGCATCAGTATTATTCCTTTTTCTATTTTGTTGAGTTGATCAATTTGAGCATAAACCATGGTCATACGATGATCTAGTTCAGCATTGTAAGCCTCTGGTTGCTTCAGAAAAAGATTGTTTAAATCGACTTTTTGACCATGTTTTTTTTCTTTTCGCCATTGCGAAATAGAAGTATTCAATGCAACTCTATAAATCCAGGTGCTTATTTGTGAATTCCCTTTGAACGTATGAAAAGATTTCCATAGCTGATATACGATTTCCTGATACAAATCATTCCGGTCGTCGTCTGTCTTGGTATAGGTTCGGGCAATTTTGTAAATTATCCCCTCGCTATCCTGAATGACCTTTACAAATGCTATTTCTTTTTCAGTCAAAAACCTTGTTTCTGTATTAGTAGCAAAAATGTGAAAAAGTCACAGAAAAAAATGGAAAGATTGGATTATGGGCAATGAATCGATATTGGAAAGCCATCACTTTTTACAAAGTTATACCAACTTCTCAGCATGTAGTTTTCTCAATTTCGCCAACTTTGGAGTGATAACCGCATTACAATAGCCCTGCGAGCTGTTATTCCGATAATAGTCTTGATGATATTCCTCGGCCTCATAAAAAATACCCAGTTCAGAAAGTTCGGTGACTATCGGAGCATCAAAATACGGCCCGAGCTCAATCAGCGTTTTTTCTGCCGAGTTCTTTTGTGCTTCGTCATGGTAGTAAATAACCGACCTATATTGGGTGCCCACGTCTGCACCTTGGCGGTTTAATGTGGTTGGGTCATGGGTAGTCATAAGAACAATTAGAATATCTTGATAGGATATAATATTTGGATCAAAGCTTATCTGAACCACTTCGGCATGCCCGGTGAGCCCGGAGCATACCTCCCGATAGGTAGGTTTCCCAGGTGCGTTCCCTCCAGTATATCCTGATACAACTTTTTCAACACCTCTAATTTCCTGAAAAACGGCCTCGGTACACCAGAAGCATCCGCCACCCACAGTTGCGATTTCCATTTTTTTTTCTGTCATAAAATCAAATTATGTTACGAACCCTAGCCCCTTTTTTATTAGTGCTCGCTGACCTCTTGCAGTCGCATCGATGCGGAATTAATGCAATATCTGAGTCCGCTTGGTTTGGGTCCGTCAGGAAAGACATGTCCCAAATGCCCGTCGCATGAATTGCACATTACCTCGACGCGTATCATACCAAATGTAGTATCCTTTTCATATTTGATGGCATTTTCGGTTATAGGCTGTGTAAAACTCGGCCAGCCCGTTCCGGAATCAAATTTGATGGTTGAATCGAATAGGGGGGAGCCACAACCTGCACAATTGTATTTTCCCGCCTCGTGGCTAGAGCATAATGCCCCTGTATGCGGTGCTTCGGTACCTTTATTGCGTAATACACGATAGGTTTCGGCATCTAGCAACTCGCGCCATTCCTCCTCGGTCTTTTCTGTTTTTGAATCGGGAACCGGATTGCCCTTTGAGCAAAAGTTGATTACTTCTTTCCAGGTAAGCATATTTTTTTTCTTTATTACAAAGTACGGATTAATGCGCAATTTCCGTGACTAGCTTGGTCGAAAGTTCGGCATAAAACATACACTGTTAAGGGCTCCTCTTTGAGGAAGTATTTTCTATTTTTGCGGCATGATAAAAGCTTCATCACACTCTAAAAGCAGAACAATCTATACTGTATTGATGATCGTATGCCTCATTGGGTTCTGGGCGTTCCAAAATTTTTACACCCCTGATCCTTATTCAGGATCTAAAGATGCAAGCATGGCCGCGGATATTCCAACCTATTTTATGCCAAATTCTACGACCGGTGCGATTGTATCCCACAATTATTATACGCTATCGTATAACGAACCGTTCGAACAAGCCGAATGGGTTGCTTATATGTTAGACAAATCGCATCTTACCTATGACGATAGAAAACGACCCTATTTTATCGAAGACCCAAAAGTAAAAAGCAAGTCGGCCGATTGGCGCAATTACAAAGGATCTGGGTATGACCGCGGGCATCTGTGCCCTGCGGGCGATCGTAGATTTTCGGAACAAGCCTACAACGAAACGTTCTATACCAGTAATATTAGTCCACAGGATAGGGCGTTTAATGCAGGTGTATGGAATCGGTTGGAGCAGCAAATTCGGCAATGGGCGAAAAAGTACAATAGTGTCTTTGTAGTTACTGGAGGTGTTCTTGAAAACAGACTTGAAGAAATCGGACAGGAAGGTGTAGATGTACCTCAATTCTATTATAAAATAGTGGCCAAAGGTGAAGGTTCAAATATAAAGATCGCTGCTTTTTTAATGGAAGGAAAAGAAAGTACAAAACCCTTAAAGGATTTTATGGTCTCGGTCGATGAGATTGAAAAAAGAACAGGAATAGACTTTTTTGAAAAACTTCCGAAAGATAGTCAACGAAAATTGGAAAGCAAGGTCAATTACGATGGATGGAACTTTTGATTCGCCGTGTCTAAATTTAGATACCCTCTTTTAAACGGTTGGTGTCTAATTTCAAAAAGATAAAAAGAAGGGCCGTAAAACCAAACATATTCGACCCCCCGTAACTAAAAAACGGAAGTGGAATACCAATCGTAGGTAGCACGCCAATTACCATTCCGATATTGATAAAGTAGTGTATCAATAAGATCGAAATTACCCCATAACCGAACATGCGACTAAAGTTACTCTTTTGCCGTTCGGCGAGATATACCAGCCGTAACAGTAGGAAGGTGAACAGCAGAATTACGATAGAAGTACCTATAAATCCCCATTCTTCACCCACAGTGGTGAAAATATAGTCAGAGTGTTGTTCTGGCACAAAATCACCTTTGGTACGGGTACCTTCTAAAAATCCTTTCCCATAAATTTGTCCTGATTCGATCGCTTTTTCAGATTGATGCGTATTGTAACCTATGGTCTTTCTGATTTTTTCGAGCTTAGCAGGATCATTCTCTAAACGCAACCAAAGACTAAAGCGGTCTCTGTGACGATCTTGAAAGACATTGTTAAAGACAAAGTTCACGGAAAGTGAAAACAAAATCACCAGTATTGCAAAACCGATAATAGGAATGATAGGCATTTTGAACGACTTCTTTTTAAGTAAAAAGAGTAGTACTAAAATAATGCCCAGGAATATTGCGACCCATACTACTCCAAACTTCAAGGTGGTCACAAAGACGATCAATGCCAAGAACGCTATCCCTAAATAATACAAGGGCAAACCTTCCCTAAACAGTACAAAGGTCAGTGCAAAAAATACAAGGGCACTACCTGGGTCTGGTTGCGGAATAATTAGGACAGCCGGTATGAGTATAATTAAAAAGGCATACAGTTGATCCTTTCTTCTTTTTATATCGGTTTGAATATCACTTAGATATTTGGCCAAAGCCAAAGCGGTTGCAACCTTGGCCGGTTCGGAAGGCTGTAGATTAAAAAAGCCCAAATCGTACCACGAAGTGGCGCCTGCAATAGTTCTTCCAAATAAGAATAGACCAAGTAAGGATATGAGTGAAATTACATAAAATACACTTGAAAAGCGTTCAAAGAAACTAGCTTCCAAAGCCATGATCAGTAGTATACTGATTAGGCTGGCCCCAATAAAAAATAGCTGCTTGCCGTGTAAGGACGAAAAATCGAAAATTGATTGTTCGGTTGTGGTAAAGGTACTTGAGTAAATACTCACCCAGCCTATTGCTACCAAGGCGAGGTAAAAAAAGATGGAGAGCCAATCGATACGTTTATAAATACTCTTGCCGAACATATGCTTATTTTGAACTGGTCTCCGGTTTTGGTTCTATAGCGTCTTGGCTCCAATCGTATTCATTGATTTTGAATTCCTCGCCGCTATAGGGTTTGGCGTACTCACGTTCAAGTGTTCTTGTAAGCATACGTTGCTCCATGTCTTTACGTGTAATTTTACCTTTTAGATATTTTTCTATCATCAAAGAGGCAATATGGCCAGCGTAGCGTCCACCATAATATCCATTTTCAATATATACTGCAATAGCAATTTTAGGATTGTCTACGGGAGCAAAGGCTACGAAAACAGAGTTGTCGGTCAACTGTGTTTTGACACTGTCGATCTTCATGAAATTCTCAACGGTTCCCGTTTTTCCGGCAATTTCAATATCAGGGATTTGAATATATTGCGCAGTTCCCTTTTTGTACACATCGGCCATGCCTTGAATGACTGGTTCAAAATGTTCTTTGTTGATAGTAGTGTATCTTGGTTCGGTAAACTTAGGATTTTCAATGTCCTTGCCGTTTACTTTTTTGAGCACGTGAGGCGTGTAAAAATGACCGCGATTGGCGATTGCTGCTGTCATATTGGCTAATTGCAGCGGTGTTGCAGCTACTTCGCCCTGTCCTATGGCATTAGAATATAGGGTAGTGGCTGTCCAACTGTTGTTGGGATACCATTTATCATACATTGCCTTAGTTGGTATTCTTCCTTTTCTTCCAGTGTGCAGATCAGAGCCTAGGTATTGTCCCAGCCCAAAACTTTTCATGTGTTTTGCCCAAGCTTGGTGCCCTTCGCTGCTTGAGGGAAAGGCTTCATAAATCTTGCGATAAACACTCACGAAGTACGCATTGCAAGACTTGTAAATGCCACTGTTCATGTTTCGTTTTCCACCGCCACAATGGCAACCTTTTTTACTTCTACCGATATAAAAACCATTTGAGCAGCCGACCGTAGTTGAGGGAGAAATTACCCCTTCTTGCAGTGCAACCAATGCGTTAAGTGTTTTGAACGGGGAACCAGGGGCTTTCTCAAAAGAAATAGATCTATCGAAAAGTGGTTTGGAAATGGAGTCGTAATGCAACTTGCTATAATTTCTTGAACGCTCTCTACCAACCAATAAAGAGGGTTCGTATGTGGGTCCCGAGATCATTGAAAGTATTTCGCCAGTAGAGGGTTCAATGGCAACAATACCTCCACGCTTGCCATGCATTAATCGTTCCCCGTATTCCTGCAAAAGCTTGTCGATGGTAATATGAATTTCCTTGCCCTGCTCTGGTAGGCTATCTAAAATACCATCCTTATATGGGCCAATATCTCTATTAAAGCGATCCTTTTGAATGTGTTTTTTTCCTTTACGACCCCTTAAAATATGATCGTAAACTTTTTCAACACCAATACGACCGGTTAATTCACCTTGAATGTAATGCGGATTTTTTGCCATATCGCGTTCGTTGACCTCACTTATATAGCCTAAGACATTAGCTGCACTTTTGGTATCGTAATAACGCAAGGAACGTTTTTGAATAAAGAAGCCTGGATAGTGGCGCATTTTTTCCTGCAAACGCGCATAGTCCTCTTTTGAAAGTTGGGGTACCACAACCGAAGGTAATCGAGGCGAATATACTCTGGCTCTGTTCAACTCTTTGTTAAACTTTTCTTTGTCGATGTTTAAGAGTTTGCAAAATTCTAAGGTGTCTAGTGAGCGCACTTCTCTAGGAATAACCATAACATCATAAGCTGGATCGTTCGCCACTAATAGCTTGCCATTTCGATCATAGATATAACCGCGTTCTGGATAATCATAAACGAGTTTAATTGAAGGATCATCTAATAAATCTGGAGAAAAGTTGAATATTTGAAGATAGGACAGCCTCCCCAAAAAGGTAATTCCGATGATAATAATTATCGATGAGAGTAAAAGTTTCTTCATCTATTTTTAAGGTTGACAATTCAATAAAACGGCCTAACGAAGTTTTCTTACCATTCTCGTTTATTCCTTTTTTACACTAAAGAGTGAAGTAAAGAGTAAACAAAGTATTAAGGTAGATAAACCAATTGCTAGTACCTTCTTGATAATCAATAAAATATTGGCAATACTGAAAATTTCCAAAGTAAAGAAAACCAAGTGGTGTACTACTATTAATAACGCCAAAAATGTGATTTGTTGTGCCTTCGTAGAGTTTCCAAGTCTGAAACTTTGAAATTCGATATTCACTCCAAAAACAAAACGCATAATTGCCGGTCTTATGTAGGCAATGGTAACTGTAGATGCGGCATGAAGCGCCATTGAATCTGAGAAAAAATCAATAGCCAAACCGAGTATAAAACTCAGGCCGATAAAGGCGGCCCTATTTTCTTTTACCGGATACCAGTATAGAAATAGAATATAGACCATTGGGTTGATAAAGCCAAAAAAGTTCAATTGGTTAAATACCAAAACCTGAACTAAAACCAGGAGAACAAAGCGGATGATATTTACGAAAATACTATTGTTCATCTTCGGTAGCTTGTTCTAAATTCATGATTTCTTCTTTGTCTTTGTTTTGAATGACATAAACAATTTTAATATTGGTCATGTCGTTAAACAATTTTAGGTCAATGGTATAATAACTATTTGAGGTATCTAAATCGAATTTTTGAATCGTGCCAATAGGAATGTTCTCCGGAAAAATACTACTCTTAGCCCCTGTTACAACGGTGTCGCCCACTGTTAGTTTTACCAATCTGGGCACATCCGTCAATTGTACCACATCATATCGTTCGGCGTCCCATTTAAGTGATCCGAAATGATTCGTGTTTTTTATTTTGGCGTTGATCTTTGATTTTTCGTTTAGAATACTCTGTACTGTAGCAAACCCGTTGGAAACGTTTTCAACGATTCCTAGAATACCATGGGTAGTGATTACACCCATATCTGGCGCAACACTATCGTTTCTACCTTTGTTTATGGTAATATAATTTCGAACCTTGGCGTAGTTGTTATTGATTACCTTTCCGGAGGTGATCAAGTATTGCTGCTGCAGGGAGTCTAGCTCAAGGGTATCTTTTTCCTTGATATTGAAAAGTAGTTTTCGGAGTCTTTTGTTTTCCTCGACCAGTTTTTTGTTTTCCTCGGTAAGTCCAAAATAGGAAGTAACGCTGCTTGATGCACTGTAGATATTCCCCGTTAGCCAATTGGAAGAGTTAAAAAAGGACGATTGGTGATAAGAGTGCGATTGTATGGTAAACCCTAAGGAAACCATCAACAAAAAGATATAAAGCAAAAAGTGTTTATATCGAATTATAAAATTGATGATCTGCTGCATGCACTGGTTGTTTAGAAGAAGGCATTACAAAATGCGAGTTTCCTTATATCGGAAAATTGCTTGGTACTATGCCTTGCAGTTCTACTTGATCAAGATGCTCTTGTAACGCTCTAAGTTTTTCAAAGCGATACCTGTACCTCGTACAACGGCTCGTAAAGGGTCTTCGGCAATATATACGGGTAGGTCTGTTTTTTGTGACAACCTTCTGTCGAGACCTCTTAACATAGATCCACCACCTGCAAGATATATTCCCGTATTATAAATATCGGCCGCCAATTCTGGAGGAGTTTGTGAAAGCGTCTCCATTACGGCGTCTTCTACACGAAGAATCGACTTGTCTAAAGCTTTTGCAATTTCGCGATAGGAAATCTGAACCTGTTTTGGTTTACCTGTAAGCAAATCTCGACCTTGTACCGATTTTTCATCCGGGGGGGTCTGAAGGTCCTCGGTAGCGGAACCGATTTCTATTTTTATATTCTCTGCGGTACTTTCCCCAACATAAAGATTGTGCTGTGTACGCATATAGTAGATAATGTCATTGGTGAAAACATCACCTGCAATCTTAACCGACTTGTCACAAACGATTCCGCCGAGAGCAATGACAGCAATTTCAGTGGTACCACCACCGATATCGACAATCATATTTCCTTTTGGCTGCATAATGTCAAGGCCAATACCAATTGCCGCGGCCATCGGTTCATGAATAAGGTAAACTTCCTTGCCATTTACGCGTTCTGCCGATTCTTTTACCGCCCTCATTTCAACTTCTGTAATTCCAGAAGGTATACAGATAACCATTCTCAATGCAGGAGGGAACCATTTTTTCTTTAGTGCCGGAATGTTCTTGATGAACATATTGATCATCTTTTCGGAGGCATCGAAATCGGCAATAACCCCATCTTTCAAGGGTCGAATTGTTTTAATGTTTTCGTGTGTTTTACCTTGCATCATGTTGGCCTCTTTGCCAACTGCGATAATTTTCCCGGAAATACGATCTCGGGCAACAATAGATGGACTGTCTACCACGACCTTGTCCATATGGATGATGAGAGTGTTCGCCGTACCTAAGTCAATGGCGATTTCCTCGGTCAAGAAATCAAAAAATCCCATTTTTTAATTCGTTTGGTTATGTTAACTAGTTCGAGTGGGGTGTATTTCATCGACAAAAGTAGTGAAATTAATGCTTGAAATGACGGGTGCCCGTCATGACCATGGCGATGCCATTTTCATTGCAATAATCAATACTAAGTTGGTCTTTTATCGATCCGCCCGGTTGTATAACGCATGAAATGCCATTTTTATGCGCAATTTCCACACAATCTGGGAACGGGAAAAATGCATCGCTTGCCATTACGGCACCATTAAGGTCGAAATCGAACGATTTTGCCTTATGAATCGCTTGGTTCAGGGCATCGACACGGGAGGTTTGTCCTGTTCCACTAGCACAAAGCTGTTTGTTTTTTGCAAGTACAATGGTATTGCTTTTTGTATGCTTGCATAATTTTGAGGCAAATATGAGGTCCTCTAATTCACTAGCGGTTGGCTCTTCCTTTGTGGCATTGGTTAAATCAGAAACCGAATCGGTCTTATGGTCTTTTTCCTGAAGCAACATTCCGTTCAAACAAGTTCTCACGATCATTTCGGGCATGTCTACTTCATTTTGAATTAGGATTATGCGGTTTTTCTTGCCCTTTAAAATTTCAAGTGCATCATCGGCATAACTTGGTGCTATTACGACTTCACAGAATAACTTATGAATTTCTTCGGCCGTAGGTAGGTCGATTTCAGTGTTGCTGATCAGCACACCTCCGAAGGCTGATACGGGATCTCCCGCAAGTGCATCAATATAGGCTTGGTGAAGGCTGTTTCTTTGGGCAAGGCCACATGCATTGTTGTGTTTTAGAATAGCGAAGGTCGGGGCATCATTTTTAAATTCAAGCATCAAATTCACGGCTGCATCAACATCCAAGAGATTGTTGTACGAAAGTTCCTTGCCATGTAATTTAGAGAACATTGCATCGAAATCTCCAAAGAAATATCCTTTTTGGTGCGGATTTTCACCATAGCGCAATACCTTGCCATTGGTTTCACTAACCTTTAAAGCCGCCAATTCTTGGTTTGAATTGAAATAATTGAAAATAGCCGTGTCATAGTGCGACGATACATTGAACGATTTGGCTGCGAAGCGTTTTCGATCTTCAATGGTTGTGCTGCCGTTTCCTGCTGATATCAATTGCAATACATCGGCATAGTCTTCCATTGACGAAACGCATAAGACATCTTTGTAATTTTTTGCCGCGGCGCGAATTAGTGAAATTCCACCGATATCTATCTTCTCGATAATATCTTGTTCCGAAGCACCGCTGGCAACAGTTTTTTCGAAAGGGTACAAATCAACGATGACAATATCTAACTGGGGTATTTCAAATTCTTCGAGTTGAGCAACATCGCCTTCATTGTCTTGTCTATTCAAAATACCGCCGAAAACCTTTGGGTGTAACGTTTTTACGCGTCCCCCCAAAATGGAAGGGTAGCTTGTAACATCTTCAACAGGAACCACTTCTATACCCAAATCTCGAATAAATTTTTCGGTTCCTCCGGTCGAATATATGGTAATACCCAATTCTTGAAATTTTCTGACAATAGGTTCTAGTCCATCTTTATGAAATACAGAAATAAGTGCGGAGGAGGCTTTTTTGGTGCTCATGATTTGCTTACTTGAAGATTATGATTATAAGCAAGCAAAAGTAATTTTTTTGAGACTAGTAAATGGGCGAGGTTATCAACAAAAGAGCTAAAGTTTTAAACGGTTTACACCAACATTTGAGCGACCTTTGAATTCACAAATTCCAAAAAGCGTTCATCTTTCTCGGTAAATGGGTCTGGTGTATTTGAATCAATATCAATTTGACCAACATTTTTGCCATGTACAAAGAGGGGTACCACAATTTCAGATTTCACCGTAATACTACAGGCGATATAATTGTCTTGAGCATGTACATCGGGTACCACAAAATTTTCATTGCTTAAGGCCACCTGTCCGCATATTCCTTTTCCAAAAGGGATTATAGTATGGTCTGTAGGTTCCCCCGTGTAGGGGCCTAACTTTAATTCTTTTTTGTCACCATTCACAAAATAGAAACCTACCCAATCGTAATAGGCTATGCTTTCCTGAAGTACATCACATATTTCCTGTAGCCGCGCATCAGTGCCTATGGTACCATTAGCCGTAATTGCCGTTATTTTGTCTTCTAACTCTTTAAACTTCATACACACTTGAATATCTTATTCAAAAGTCGATTTTTCTTGTAAAACTAACAATACGAAATGGCTTAAAAATACGTTAATGTACTATGTTGAATATCTGAATGTTCGGATATTTCGTAATTTTGTACCGTGAAACAATTTTTACATAAAGTGTTTTCTATAGGCATGACATTATTGCTCATGGCTTCTACCGTTTCATGGTCTGTTGGGCAACACTATTGTATGGGGCGTTTAATGAACGTTTCATTGTTTGAACATGCAGATGATTGCGGTATGATGATGAATAGTGGTGATGAATCTGCGTATACCGAAATTAAGAATTCTTGCTGCAGCGACAAAGTTGTAGTTATCGAAGGTCAAGACGATCTAAAACTATCGTTGGAAGAAATTTCTTTGGACGAGCAACAGTTTTTGATTGCCTTTACCCTTTCCTATGTTGATCTTGTCCCAAATTTTGAGGATCAAAAAAATCCTTTTAGTCATTATCTACCTCCTAAGCTCGTCAAGGACATTCAAGTGCTTGATGCAGTATTCTTAATATGATTTTTTTGTTTTTAACTGTTCAAATCGCCCTAGTTCTAATGGGTGTTTGCAATAAAAAACGATGTTAGGATTGCTCCTTAAACATTTTAAAGAAAAAATCAAATAGTATATCATGAAGCATACATATTGGCTTATAGCCATTTTTATCTTTGCAGCATTAAAGTTGCATGCGCAAGGTCCCCCCATTACAGCCGACAAACCCATTATGTTAGGTGGTGGCAGTTTTACAGTAAAAACGCTAACGGAGATTCGTAAAACAGAACAAGGTACATTTACTTATGTGCCCCTTATGCTGCATTACCTTCCATCTTCGAATTCGCTAGTTGCTGTTCATATACCATATATCGATTTCGATTTAGAAAACGGACTTTCAGGAAGTTCTCTTGCTGACATCAAAATTATGGGGAAGTACCAGTTTTATAGAAAAGATGGTACTGGAAAAACCTTTAGAATGGTCGCTAAGAGTGTTCAGACCTTGCCAACGGGAGAAAGTATAGATGCGATGGATTTAAGTACAGGAAAGTATTCAGGATACTATGGTATAGTTGTTGGGTATGAATCTTTGAAGTACGGGATTTCTAATGAATTGGGTTACAATTCAATGCCTGACGGTACTTTGGATGAGTTTAGGTATAAACTTGGTTTTGGCTTACCACTTCTAAAACCTCAGTATCCAAATAAACAAGTCAATTTGTATTTTGAATATACCAATTCTTGGATGACAGAACGTGATGGGTATGCACTATTGTACGCCCAAGGAATTCAATATGCAAGGAAAAATTTCACCTTTGATTTTGCCGTACAGGCGCCATTGGTGAACGATTTTACTGATGGTCAAAAAATTAAGTATAGTATTTTTTTAGGAACGAGATATACATTTTAAAACAACGATATAAAGCATTCAAATAATTGGAAAAAACAAAATAAATAGATATGAAAAAAACAGTTTTATTAACATTGGTTATTGGAATAATGACCGTGTTTAGTGCGAATGCACAGAAAAAGGCAATGGATAAATTTATGGTACAAGTAGATGGGCTTGGATGTCCATTTTGCGCCTATGGTTTAGAGAAAAAGTTTAAAGAATTTAAGGGTATTAAAGCCGTAAAAATCGATATCGAAACAGGGGATTTTAGTTTTAAATACCCAGCCGAAAAAGCGCTTTCAATGCAAGATGTGGAAAAGCAGGTTGAAAAGGCAGGATATACACCAGTATCCTCAAAAATTGAGCGTGCAGATGGTACAATAGAAGAATCAAAGGGGCTATCTGAAACGAAGGTTGCAGAAGGAAAACTTACAAGCAAAAGTTTGATGGTGGCAGGGAATTGCGGAATGTGTGAAGCAAGAATTGTTAAGGCAGCGAAAAGTGTTCAAGGTGTTAGTGAAGCTTCTTGGAATAAAGATACCAAAATGATGCGCGTAGGTTTTGATGCAACAATGACTGCCTTGTTAGACATCGAAAAGGCAATTTCCGATTCGGGTCATGACACCAAAAACCATCAAACAGATGACGCCACCTATAATGCTTTACCAGCATGTTGTCATTATGATAGAATATCACAATAAAAAGAGACAACAACAGATTATTAGATTCAAATTATGAAATTACTATTTATAAGTATTGGTCTATTCTTTATAACTTCTTGTAAAGAAAAAGAAGAATTGCCTAAAAAATGGGTCTTTGTCGAAACTATAGAAGTTAAAGGAGTAAATCCAATTGGTATCGCAAATGTCGACGGTCAGTTATGGCTTTCCGACGGCGACCATAACAGGTTGGTACAGATTGATAAAGGTGGAAAAATTATGAAGACGATAGATTCTTTAGAAAGACCAATGCATATTGATGCTTTAGGTAAAACTTTATATGTTCCCGAATACGGTAAAGACGCAATCGAAATGATTGATGAAAATGGAAGAACTGTATTGCAAATGAAAGATTCTTTAGATGCACCGGCAGGAGTGTCTGTTTATAAAAAGGAAAAAGCAATTGCTGATTTCTACAATAACAGAATTATTTATTTTGATGGAAGGAATTGGATTGCATTTGGTAAAGAAGGGAAAGCCAAAGGATATTTTTATTATCCAACAGATGTTCAAATAACAGAAGATAAAATTTGGGTTGCCGATGCCTACAATAATAGGGTTCAGGTTTTTGATAAAAATGGGAAATTTTTGCAAATGATGGGCCAGGATCAAAAAATGAATGCGGCTACAGGCATCTTTGTGTCTGATTCAGAGGTTTTTATTACCGACTTCGAAAATGATCGTGTCCTGATTTTTGATAAAGAAGGCAATTTGAAACAAGAATTATCAAAGAATATTGAAAAGGCGACTGATTTGATTATTCAGGACGGAAAACTTAAAATCATCAATTACCGCAATGGTAAGATAAATGTCTTTAATCAGGTAGCTATTGAACCTAATCAAGCTGATATGAAAAAGTAGTGTTATGAAACGTACATATCATATTTCGGGTATGACCTGTTCTAGCTGTGTTACAGCTGTTGAAAACAGCCTGTCTTCATTATTAGGTATTTCGCAAGTTTCAGTTAATTTGGAGAAAGAACAGGTTTCTTTTAGTGCTGAAAAGCAATTGCCAATTTCAGAACTCAACAAAATATTACCTGAAAAGTATGCGATTTCGAAACCTGTTGATAGCGCACTAGAAGGCATTCAGACAGGCTTGGAAAAGTCAAAATTAGAGCAGTTAAAACCACTTTTGTTAATTTTTCTTTTTCTTTTTAGTGCGGTATTTCTAATGCATTATAAAAATTGGAACATCAGTGAAGCAATGCTCGATTTTATGGGTCTTTTTTATATTGTTTTTAGCTTTTTTAAGCTCCTTGATCTAAATGGTTTTCCCAAAAGTTTTCGAATGTACGATCCTTTAGCAAAGCGTGTGCCTGCATACGCAAGAGTATATCCATTTTTAGAGTTGGCACTTGGGATACTTTTTTTAATGCGCTTGCAAATTACAACTGCGCTAATAAGTACAATAGTTATTTTAGGAATCACAACCTTTGGGGTGACTAAAACCTTGCTCAATAAAAAGAAGATACGCTGTGCTTGCCTAGGAACTGCCTTGCAATTACCCATGACAGAGGCAACTTTGATCGAAAATACAATCATGCTGTTTATGGCGGTTAGCATGTTATTTATGTGATAAGAATTTCACAACTATCTAACAAGATTCTTAAATGAAACCATTTATATATATCATTATTGGCTTCCTGCCGGCCCTTGTTTTTTCGCAAGAAAAGCTTGAAGGAATGATTATGGAGGCCAATGCGGAAAATAAACACATAGGCCTAGCTGGGGCCAACGTGTATTGGATGAATTCCCAGATTGGAGCCATAACAAATAATGAAGGAATGTTTAGTATTCCTTTTTCGAATGACTACAACAAACTTATTGTCAGTTATGTGGGTTTTAAAACCGATACCTTAACAATCGATGAACCCAAAATGCTACATCATTTCTTGCAGCCTTCCAATGAATTAGATGAGGTTGTGGTAGAACACAAACGAGATGCGGTTCAGAAATCATTCGTGAATGCACAGAATGTCATCACTATAAATAGTGCGGAATTATTGAAAGCCGCTTGTTGCAACCTTTCGGAAAGTTTTGAGACAAACCCCGCAATCGATGTCAATTTTTCAGATGCTTTAACTGGTACGAAGCAAATTCAAATGTTAGGCTTAACAAGTCCGTATCTATTGATAACACAGGAGAACATTCCTATGGTACGAGGGGCCTCACAAGCATACGGACTCACATTTACACCAGGGACATGGGTAGAAAGTATTCAAATTACCAAAGGTGCCGGTAGCGTAGTCAACGGCTATGAGAGTATTTCGGGCCAGATCAATACTGAATTGGTGAAGCCGTTTACCGACAATTTACTTTTTGTAAATGCCTATGGAAATGTAAAT
>CALIJE010000138.1 GCA_938017825.1 uncultured Flavobacteriaceae bacterium | reverse complement strand
GCATCCAATACCGACAATATTTTGATCTTGATTCGTCTTTCAGGCGGCAACGATGGTCTAAGCACGGTAATTCCTATTGATCAATATGATCTTTATGCCAATGCGCGACCCAATATTTATATTCCTGAGAGCAAGGTGTTGAAATTGACGGATGAATTTGGTATTCCAACCTATATGCAATCCTTACAACCCATGTGGAACGAAGGCCAGTTTAAGGCCGTTCATGGCGTCGGTTATGACAATCAGAGCCTTTCTCACTTTACAGGTTCCGATATTTTTGCAAACACTGATTTGACTACCACAGGTTTTGATGGCCTAAATACCGGATGGATGGGTAGACATTTCGAAAATATCTATCCCGACTACCTATTTAATCCGCCTGAAGCACCAGCTGCTGTTCAAATCGGAAATTTTGGTAGTCTTGTATTCCAAGGAGAGGAGACCAACTACGCCTTTGTAGCATCGAACATAGACCAATTAGAGGAAATCGCGGAAACCGGTTTACAGTATAACCTAGACCCGACCTTGTTCGATGATTGTATGTATGGTGATCAGCTGCAATTTCTACGAGGTGTTGCCAATGTTACCTACGAATATGCAGGAAAAATACATGAGGCATATGAACGTGGTCAAAATCAAGTTGAGTATCAAGACAACTATTTCGCAAGGCAATTGGCACTTTTGGCGCGATTGATCAAAGGCAACCTAGGAACAAAAGTATACATGATTACCTTAGGCGGGTTCGATACCCACGGTAATCAGCCCTTGGCGCACGAACGCTTAATGACCTATTTATCAGTGGCCATTGACAACTTTTATGATGATATCGCCTTTACACAGCAAGATGACAAGGTACTGAGTATGACCTTCTCGGAATTCGGACGACGTATTTACGAGAACGGCTCTAACGGTACCGATCACGGAAAGGCCGCCCCGACCTTATTTTTTGGTTCTGGATTGAACGGTAGCGCTTTCGTAGGCGAACATCCCCCATTGGACGACGGTGATAATCGCGGGAATTTGGAAAAAACCATGGACTTTAGAGATCTCTACGCGACTGTAATGGCCGAGTGGCTTTGTATTCCCATACCACTAGTAGAACAACATATCCTGGGGCATCCCTATAATCCTATTAATCTAGGTTTTAATTGTAGCGGTGTTGATTTTCCGGATATCGTATATAGCGATGGTACCCCTACCCCGCCAGACCAGCCAAACAGTGGTGATCCTACACCACCCAATCCTGATCTACTTAATGCCATCGTACATAAACCGTACTATCCCACCGACGAAAATCCCCATATTTATTTGGAGATGCCTTTTAGTGCCCATGTAGACATTCAATTGTACAACATTATGGGGCAACAGGTCGGAACCGTGTTCAACGAAATGGTCATGGAAGGCTCGAGAGAGATCAATATTCGCGAAGGTGTTCGACAAAATCTGGCATCCGGTAAATATATCTATAGAATTCATGTACAAGATCAAAAAATGGCCAAATCGGTCATGATCGCATAAATGGCATTTTAAAAAGAAGGTTTTCAGTGCCCTAATCTAACCCCCACTATAGTGAAGTCCTCGTAGCTATTCGAAAGAATAATTCGGGGGCTTTGCGTTTTTAAACAGGCCATGTTTACTACGATTAATTGACTACCCGTTTTCGGCCATAAAAAAGTGCTATTTTTGTGCACAATAAATTCCCATTAATGGCAGAAAACCACAGTATTTTCAAACGTTACACCATTACGGCCGCATTGCCATACACCAATGGGCCATTGCATATAGGACATTTGGCAGGGGTATATGTTCCGGCCGATATCTACGCTAGATATTTAAGGGGAATCGGGGAAGATGTTGCTTTTATCTGTGGCAGCGATGAACACGGAGTTGCTATTTCGATGAAGGCAAAAAAAGAAGGTGTTACGCCCACCGAAATTATCGATACCTATGATGCGATAATCAGAAAATCATTTCAAGACTTCGGAATAACATTCGATAATTATTCGCGCACCTCTAGGGCGATTCATCATGAAACTGCCGGGGATTTTTTTAAAAAACTACACGAACAGGGAGATTTTATCGAAGAAACTACGGCCCAGCTCTATGATGATGAGGCACAACAATTCTTGGCCGATCGCTATGTAGTTGGCACCTGCCCAAATTGTGGGAATGAGGAGGCTTATGGAGACCAATGCGAGAATTGTGGGTCCTCTTTGAATGCCACTGATTTGATCAATCCGAAATCGACCATTACCGGTAGTGTTCCAACAACCAAAGAAACCAAACATTGGTTTCTGCCGCTTGATCAGCATGAAGCTTTTTTAAAGGAATGGATTATAGAAGGTCATAAATCTGATTGGAAGTCTAACGTATATGGCCAATGTAAGAGTTGGATCGATGCCGGTCTAAAGCCACGGGCGGTAACGCGAGATCTAGATTGGGGAATTCCAGTGCCCGTTGAAGGTGGAGAAGGAAAGGTCCTTTATGTATGGTTCGATGCACCCATAGGTTATATTTCCTCTACAAAGGAATGGGCCCAACGTGAAGGAAAAGATTGGGAGCCCTACTGGAAATCGGAAGACACCAAATTGGTTCATTTTATAGGGAAAGACAATATCGTTTTTCATTGTATTATTTTCCCAGCCATTCTTAAAGCGCATGGCGGATATATTTTGCCGAACAATGTACCGGCAAATGAGTTTTTGAATTTAGAGGGAAACAAGCTGTCCACAAGTAAGAACTGGGCGGTTTGGCTACATGAATACCTGCAGGAATTCCCGGATATGCAAGATGTCTTGCGCTATACGCTTACAGCAAATGCCCCGGAGACCAAGGACAACGACTTCACTTGGAAAGATTTTCAAGCCCGAAACAACAATGAGTTGGTTGCCATCTTTGGGAACTTTATCAATCGTGTGGTCGTATTGACCAATAAATACTATGACGGACAGGTACCAACAGCCGGAAACTTTTCAGATGTAGACGAAGAGACCCTGGAACAGTTGCGTAAATACCCAGACATAATTTCAGCCTCTATTGACCGGTACCGATTTCGTGAAGCTGGTCAGGAATTAATGAATTTGGCACGCTTGGGTAACAAATACCTTGCAGATGAAGAACCTTGGAAGGTCATCAAGGAAGATCCTGAACGCGTAAAGACCATTATGTTCATCGCCCTGCAAATCGCAACAGGTTTAGCCGTTTTAAGCGAGCCCTTCTTACCATTTACCTCGGAAAAACTAAAAGGCATACTACATGTGAATTTGAACACAATCGAGACAAAATGGACAGACGTTGCTCAAAAAGAAACGCTACTCCCTTCGGGTCATCAAATCAACAAAGCAGAATTGCTGTTCCGAAAGATAGAGGATAAAGAAATACAGGCTCAGTTGAATAAGCTGGAAGCCACGAAGAAAACAAATCAATCAGAAAACGCAGCACTTATGCCACAAAAAGAAACAATCAATTTCGACGACTTTTCAAAACTAGATATGCGTGTCGGCACCATTGTCGAGGCCGAAAAAATGGCGAAGACCAAGAAACTGATGGTTCTAAAGGTAGATACTGGTTTAGATACCCGCACCATTGTCTCTGGAATAGCTGAGAGTTTTACTGCAGAGGAAATTATAGGCAGAAAAGTTACCGTACTCATTAATCTCGCGCCGCGAGCCTTGCGAGGGGTAGAAAGTGAGGGTATGATTCTCATGACCGAAAATGCCGAAGGCAAATTGGTCTTTGTGAACCCCGATGAAGACGGTGTTGGCAATGGGGAAGGCATCAATTAAGTCAAATTTTTGCTTGAAATAAAAAACTCAGAGAATTCCCTGAGTTCTTAAATGAAATGAAAACGAAACTACCTATTTGAACAAATTAAAACTCGTTTCGGGTTTTCTAAATCTGTTCGCCAAAGCCCCCTACCAAAGCTAACGGCATATAAAAATTTACCCTCCACAAAGAGTTGCATTATTTCAGCATTGGGTAGTTCCTCACCGAAAAGTGACCATTGCCTACCACTGTTTGTTGTATGATACACTCCTCTACTGGTGCCAACAAAATAAGTGTTGAAATTTTTATGATGTTGTGTAATGGTATTTATTTTACTATTCGGTTCGAGATTAAAGGGTAATACCACCCAAGTTACGCCTTCATTAGTACTAGTATAAATATGTTCATGTGAAATAGCGTATAAATTAGTAGTATTGTTTTGATCCACTATCAATTGCCGCATTGTTTCCTCAGAATTTCCCCTAGTTATTTGACCGGTTATTAGCCAATTACTACTGTTGTCTACATTAGTATTTGTAATAAGTTTACCAGACTCGTCTAAGGCATATGCTTTTCCATTTTCATCAGACGAATAAGCGATACTGACTATTGGTATGCTGCCATTCGCATAAGATTCTGACCAGGTCGGAAAAAGCTGATTATCCATTTCATTATCATCATATGAAAATCTAGTAGGATTGCTTCTTCGAATTTTTGTGACAGCAATTCCTTCTGGATTAACATCTGAATTCTGGGCAATTTTAATCGAAAAAGTTTTGCTGTAGTCAACTGTTCTATTATCTGAATCATGAGCAGCAATTAACATAGTATTTACAGAATCTCTTGGGTCTTGAGCAATAGTACCAAGCGGATAATTGAGATTGTTAAATTCCTGATTCAATGAACCGCCCTGAATTCTGAAAAATGGATTTAAAGGGGTGTCAGGATGATCTAAAAAAAATAGATCTCTAGAAGTATTCAAATATGGGATTTGAAGTCTTAAAAAATACAGTGCTTCAAACTGTACAAAATATCGATTTGGATTTTTAATATCCTTATACACAAAATCATTTTCCAGTCCGTTATTTCCGTAACCAGAATGGAAAACATCCTCCCAATCTGGATTTTCACTATTTAAATTTTCAGTGTACTTTATGCCATTATGATCAGCATTGCCAACAGCAGTATTGCCATTTACCGCAATGCGATAAAATTGATAGGTGTTTAATCCATTGTTGATATACTGATGTCCTTCAACAAGGTTGCCATTATTACTACGTGTTAATTTTACAATCCCGCCATCAGTAGCAGTTAACACATCATTATTTACGTAAACAATATCATGTAAATCTTCGTGGCCAAAACCTACACCTGTCCAAGTAGATCCTTGGTTGCTCGAATAATAAGGGCGAAATGACCCGTAAACTATTTCCTCTGAATTGGTCGGACTAATTGCGACCGCATGGTTCCAATCTCCTGTTCGACCTCCGAAGGTATTGCGATAACCTATATCACTATTTCCTCCTGAAGTTATGCTATCTGGAGGTGTGTTTAGTAAGCGAAACCGTCCTGCTAGACTATCATTGGTAAAAAGTTGTTTCCCGTTTTTCACAACAGTAGCACCTATATTGTTAGGTTGTGCAATTTTAATCATTGCATTTGATGAAGCTCTGTTTAAAACCCTATTCCAAGTCGCACCAAAATCTACCGATTTATAAACCCCATCATTTCTCGCGGCATAATAGCGTACGTTTTGTCTTTTTGATGCTCTATCAATAACAAAATCAAGAATCTCTTTTTTTTGATTGATTTGGCTATTCACAATTGGACTTTGACCATTTCCTCTAACTTCTACTTTAAAAAGGCCCTCGCTAGATGCAACGTTAAAAACAAGTATAGTACCCAGAACATCATCTATGGCAATCTTTCTAATATAGCCAAAACTATCTAGGTCTATTTTTGACCAGCTTTCTCCCCCATCTCTTGAGAAATGAAGATGACCCAGTCCGTTACCCATCACCATGGTGTTTGGGTTGCGTTGCGAAACATCAAAACCTCTAGTTTGTAAGTTTTCAAGCTTATCAGTTAGCGGTCGCCAAAAAGCGTTTTCATCTGTATAATCAGATAGAACCCATACCCCACCATTTTCCGTAGCCGCATATAATTTATTTGAATCGTTTTTATCGACAACGATTTGTTTTACAGGGCCGCTCTTATCTTTGGGGCCTTTGGGTTGCCATTCAAATACCGTACGACAACTAAACAAAAAGAAGGATAGTACTATAATCGCTATTGTACTTATATGTTTCATATTGGTGTTTTTACGTTAATTTTTTAAGTACACATATCCGCTAATCGATGAACCACACATCATCTTGAAAGTTATTTACTTCACCTGGCGCAGTTCCGCCAATTATCCAAATCTTATTATCGTAAACAATTGTCTCATAAAACAGTTGAATGTTTATACCTGTGGCATCTGATACCAATTTCCAATCAATTCCATTTGTAGAAGACAATAGGTTGATTTCAGATCCCTGTGTCAAAATCCACATTTTATTATCAAATGTCAAAAATCCGTGATTTACTATGGGAGCATCTTCCAACAATAGATTTGAATTAGGTTCTACTAAGGTCCATGAAAACCCATCTTCTGAGAACGATAAATTAGTGTCAGAGTCATGACCAACAACCCATATTTTATTATCAAAAACAGTTGCCGCGCCTCTATGGGAAAGATTACTTTCAGCTAATGACCATATTTCTCCATCTTCACTAAACCAAGTATCGACACCTATAATCCATATTTTATTATCAAAAATTAAAACGGAAGAGTCGCTCCGTATATCAAAACCAACATCTGCCTTAATCAAATTCCAAGTCACACCATCTTGGCTATTCCAAATATCCCTAGTGTTACCAACACCAGTAGAAAAGCCACCTATTATCCATAACTTATTATCATAAGTAAAAGATTTGAGCAAATTTCTTGGTGAAAAACCAGTGTCGCTTGTAACTAAATCCCAATTTACGCCATCAGAACTGCTCCATACATCATTCTTATTTCCTTCTTCTTTTTCATTACCCGCGATAACAAGAATTTTATCATTAAAAACAGTAAGGTTATGGAAGATTCTCTTTCCAAAAGGTGCTGTGGTTGTTGCAAGTGAAACAATTACAGATCTTGTATCAAAACCATGTATTGCACTTTCGCTTTCTCCCCCTTTATCATCTTTAGCAATTACTTTCCAATTATAGTTTTGCAAAAGACTTAAACGCTGTTCTACTTCAAAACTAGACTCAGTGGTAGTTCCGATCATAATGGAGGGCGTTGCAGTTGTGTCAGCAAATACCTCATAACTTATTGGGTCTCCTTCAGGGTCAGTGGCCGCCTCCCATCTAAATGTAGGTTGTAAACCAATATTTTCTGCGTTAATTGCAGGAGCTACTAAGGAAACCTGCGACGGAGACAGATTAACCGGTTCTGGTTCTGGTTGGGCCACAGGATCAAGTTCTAGGATATCGTCTTTAGTACAGCCTTGAAAAAAATAAACAACGAGGATTAGTAGTATCGCTTTTACGAAATTATTCATCACAATTTGGTTTTAAAGTTATACTCGCAAGGTATTCCTCGCTTACTTCAAAACCTTCGGGGTATTCCCTGAAATAAAAAACTCAGGGTTTTCCCTGAGACTTCTCGATATTAATTTTCTTGTACCTCTAAGATTCATTCGAAGCGACAAGATATATTCAACAATCTTATGTCAGTTCGAGTGGTTTTCTTTTGAAGCAAAGCAAAAAAGAAAATTTTATCGAGAACCTTTAATCATCAAATTTTTTCTTTGACAAATTTGGAAGTTTTTCATATTCACCAGCAATTAAAGCTCGCTTTTTGGCTTGGGACCATTTTTTAATTTGTTTCTCTGTTTCAATGGCCATATTCACATTGGTAAATTCACAATGAACTGCCAATTTAACCGGCAAGCGAGAACTCGTATAACTTCCTTTATCTTTTCCAGATTGATGTGATTGGACTCGGTTGGTTAAATCAGATGTAATACCAGTATAGAAAGTTTTATCTGACATTCCTTAATGTAAACATAGTAGATTTTCATGTTACATCAATTTAATGAATCTTCTTGAGACTAATTTTCTTGTACCTAGAAAATTCACTCGAAGTGACAACTAACTATTCTTTCAACAACTCGAGCTCAATGGCAATCTTAGCCAAACCCACACTATTACGAGCGCCCAGTTTGCTTATTAGATTCATCCGATGGGTCTCTACCGTTTTCGGACTAATAAATAGCTCATTGGCAATTTCTTGGGTGGTCATTTCCTCGCAAATAGCCGCTAAAACTTCCTTTTCTCTGCGGGTTAGTTTAGGCTTGAGCGTATTTCTCTTTTGAGTACCTAAAGACTGACTTAATAATTTTTTTTGAATACTTGCTTGTAAATATTGGCCATCGGAAAGCACTGTTTCAAAAGCTTCTATTAATTCTTCCTTGCTCGTATTTTTAAGGAGGTAACCGCTGGCCCCATTTTTAAGAATGCGTTTTACAAAATTGCTATCTTCATGGCTACTTAGGGCAATGATTTTCAAATTAGGATACAAAGTCAAAAGTTGCTTGCACAAATCAATGCCATTAACATCGGGTAGATTGATATCTAACAACAACACATCGGGCTGCGCTACCGAAAGTGCTTCAAAGGTTTTTTCTGCAGACGGATATTTCCCTACAATTTGAATCGAAGATTCGTTTTGAAGCATTGACTCAATACCCTGCATTACCAACAAATGGTCATCTGTTATGGCTACTTTAATCATGCCTTCTCTGATTTTTCAGTTATGGTTATGGTAAACGAACTTCCTTTGGCATCAGACTTCATATCAAGCACTCCACCTAAATAGGCTACTCTCGATTTCACATTCTGCATGCCGATACCATTTCCAGCGATACTGGAAGTATCAAATCCTTTCCCATCATCTTCAACGGTTAATTGCAGATGATCTTCTACATTACTCAATTGCACATGAATTTCTTTGGCGGCGGCATGTTTTATACTATTGGTAACCAGTTCTTGAACAATACGAAAGAGGTTGGCCTCTTGTTTCTTTTCTAAAACAATTTGGTTGCCTAAATGCTGAAAGCTGATGTCTGGGTCATGAATGGCATTCATGTTCTCGCAATAGGTGCCCACGGCCTCAAGCAAATTAAAATCTCGTAAAGAGGGTGGTACGAGATTATGCGAAATGGCCCGAACCTGTTCACTGCTATTATCGAGCATGGCAACCGCCTCGTTAATTACCTTATTGTTGGTTTCTAGTAATGAGCTTAGTTTAAATTTAATCGCGGCCAAATCTCCGTTCACTCCATCGTGTAATTCCTTTGCGATTCTTAGGCGTTCCTTTTCTTCACCTTCCATAAGCGTTTCTAAAGCGCGTACTTCTTGTTCTCTTTCAATAGTAACCAATTGCTGTTGCATACGCTTTTGGCGTTGTCGAAAAGAGAACCATAATAATATTGACCCTAATAGGAGGGAAACAATTAGTATACTCATCGTTCGGGTTTTGGAATTGCTTTCCGTTAAAGCAAGTTTTTGTTCGGCGATTTCCTTGTCTTTTTTTTCGGATT
>CALIJE010000137.1 GCA_938017825.1 uncultured Flavobacteriaceae bacterium | reverse complement strand
TGCCTTTATGGCAAGGGGTAGAGCGCTCAGGGCCGAGGGCAAGGATGGCACTGAAATTTTTGATATTCGTGAGGAGGAGGTAAAATCGGGTGCCTTAAAAATGCCTGACAAGGCTACGCTCTGTGTCTTTTCAGGTGAAGTCAATAGCGAAACCCAAGAAATTGAAAACCCTTATGTACGCTATGTATTCTATGTGCCATTTGCCACTGGAGATTCAACTGGACTCCCCACCAAGGCAACCCCACCAGGGCATGCCTGGCTTATGGATGCCGGTACACATCGCGCACATATTATGATAACACCACCTAAAGGCTAAACCTGAATTATTTAAAACTAATTTGAACCATCCTATCAATCTTTGGTTTAAGGGAAAAATTATTCACACCTCTATAAATTCTCAATCAATCTTGAAAACATCTCTGTAACAATACTATTAAGAGTAGTACCTATATAGAAACAATTAAGCTATCAGTAATGGGAGGAGAAGGCAGCATGGCTAGCGCCATACAAACATTAAGACAAAATCGGGCTTTACTAAAAAAGAGAAAATTCAAAAATATAAAGGACCTTCTTTATGAATCTTCGGGTAAGACGGAATTGGAATTTAAGCAGGTGTCAAAAGAAGAACTTTTTCGCATCAAACAAAAAATTCGCAAACAACAAAAGCAAATTGCCCAGATTGAATTGGGTATTCTAATCGCCTCGTTTGTCTTGGCTTTTGTAATATGTTATGCATTTTATTTATGGATAAGTAGCTAACCGTCTGTATGCGTTCTTTTTTGTTTACTTTTAGTCAAAGAAAAACACAGTCCAATTTATGAATGCAAGGGGTTTATTAAAGACACTTTCTATTATCCATGCCGCCTTAGTTATTGGTCTGTTAGTATTTTGCGGAATTGTATTTTGGAATGATCCAAGTTTCGAAGCATCAGCCGATTCAACCGATGTTTTTGTTTATCTGGTCCCCATAGTTGCACTCCTGGCCTATTTCACCAGTAACATTATTTATCAAAAGCTCATTGACCAAATTGAACGTAATCAAATCATAAAACAGCGTTTGGAGCGGTATCAGATGGCCTGTATTGTTAAGTACGCTTTTATAGAGGCAGCGGCTTTGTTTGCACTTGTCGCCTATTATTATCAAGGCAATGCACTGCATTTAGTCATTGCAATATGCATCATCGCGTATCTCATTTCACAACGCCCAACCGTTAGCCGATTACAAAGTGATTTGTGGATCAGCTTGGATGAAAAGCGGCAATTGGAATTATAAACATCCTATTATGAATAAAATTAGAATATCAATGATCGCCCTCATACTTAGTTTTGGCACAATTAGTTGCGCAACAGCCCAAAAACAGGATTGGCCCAATCTCAAACAGTTTCAAGAAGACAATAAAAAAGTTGGACTCCCGGCAGCAGCTGAGGATCGTGTAGTTTTCATGGGAAACTCTATTACCATAGGTTGGTCCCAGGCTAGACCAGAATTTTTTAAAGGCAAGCCCTATATAAATCGCGGTATAAGTGGGCAAACTACGCCTCAAATGTTACTGCGTTTTCGGCAAGATGTGATCGATCTTCAACCGAAAGTGGTCGTAATACTCGCAGGGATAAATGACATAGCCGGAAATACCGGTGATGCTACTTTAAAAATGATATCCCACAATATTCAAAGCATGGCAGAATTGGCTCATGCCAATGGTATCAAGGTTGTGCTTTCCTCGACCCTACCGGCATATGACTTTCCATGGAGCCCTGGGAAGGAACCGGCACGAAAGGTCAAAGAGCTTAATAGTATGATCAAAGCTTATGCCACCGAAAAGGGGCATGTGTTTCTAGACTATTATACGGCCATGGTCGATGAACGTGGTGGGCTGCCCAAAAAATACGCCAGTGATGAAGTACACCCAACTATTGAAGGCTATAAAGTTATGGAGCCCTTAGTGGAAGCTGCCATTGCAAAAGCCTTGAAATAATTCAAAACCACGATCATATTATCTTTATCTTAGATAAAAATTAGCCTTACCTGTGCAAAATGTTTTGAAAAAAGATGCTAAAGAACACTATGATACTATCATAATTGGTTCTGGTGCAGGTGGCTTGGCTGCCGGAATTTGTCTTGCCAGGGCAGGACAGAAAGTCCTAATTTTAGAACAGCATGATGTGCCGGGCGGTTGGTGCCATAGTTTTTATTTAAACGGACATCGATTTACTCCTGGTGTTCACTACGTAGGCCTTCTCGGAGAAGGAGAAGCGACAAATAACCTGTATCGAGGTCTTGGAATTGCCAATGATTTGGTTTTCTTTAGAATGAATCCCGACGCCTATGAACATGTTCATATTGGGGAAGAGCGTTTTGATTTTCCAGCAAATTTCGATGAACTTATTCATCGACTTTCTGTCAGATTTCCAAAGGAAAAAAAACGCATTGACAAATATTTGAACCTGATTCGTTTGGTAAGCGAAGAATTATATTCGATGCCCTATATCAAAGGGTTTTGGCAGAAACTTACCCTCCCTTATCGAACACGGCATTTTGGTAAATACGGACTTTTTAGTGTCAGAAGAGTAATCAATTGGCACATCAAAGATCCGCTACTCAAAAACATTCTGAATATACAATGCGGAGATCATGGGGTACAACCCAGAAAGGCAGCTTTTGTTCTGCATAGTGCCCTAATGTACCATTACTTTCAGGGAGGATACTACCCAATGGGAGGGGGAGGCGCCTTGATCAAGGCCATGACGAATGCCCTGAAGAGGCACAATGGTGAAATCAAAACCAGTACCGCGGTGCGCAAAATTCTTTTGGAGGGTGAAAAGCGCAAGAAGGCAATTGGGGTACAGTTAGAGAATGGGGACCAGTTGTTTGCAAACCGTATCATTTCCAATGCGGACGTTGGCATTACGTACAACACCTTGGTAGGGCGCGATAATTTAAGTGCCCGATTGACTAAAAAATTGGACAAAACAGTATACTCATGTACCTCCTTAATGCTCTTTTTGACGGTGGATATGGATGTACGCAAGGCGGGGTTGGACAGCGGTAATATTTGGATGATGCCAAATCGTGATGCCGATGATTTCTATGATGAGATTTTAGGGGCAGACATTGTAAAAGGAGATGCTTTTGAGGGCATGTTCATTAGTTGCACTACACTCAAAGATCCGTCAAGCTTTGACGGTAAGCACCATTGTATAGAGGCGATTACTTTTATCGATTACCAGAGTTTTGGCAAATTTAAAGATGAAAAGGAACAACGCTCTCAAGAGTATTTGGAATTTAAGGAAAAGTTGACCCAAAAAATGATCAATGGCTTAGAAAAGGCCATACCAGGTATCAGCAACCATATTGTACACCAAGAATTGGGCACTCCTATTACGAATGAATATTACATCAATACCACTGATGGCAATGTATATGGAACTGAAAAAAGTTTAAAGCACATTGGTCCGTTTGCATATAAGGCCAAAAGTGAAATCGAAAATCTATACCTCTGCGGCTCCAGTATCTTATCGCATGGTGTGGCCGGGGCATCGCACTCTGGTGTTGATACCGCGGCTATCATATTGGAATGTCATCCTGATGAGCTAAAAGAACCCATGGAAGATCAGCAGCTGAGGATTTATGAAGCAGAAGATCCCACCAATTACCCTGAGTGGATGCTAAAGAAAATAAATGTTAGAAAAGCGAAGTTGCAGGCAAGGGAAAAAGCGACTGTATAACTTCGCTGCGTATTTAGAACCATAAACTGAATGAACTTAATAGAGTCGATAGTACTTTTGCTTACCTATTCTATTTTACTACTGGCCATTTTCGCAAGCATTATTCGTTACAAAAGAAACATTGAAAAATGTGAAACCATTGCATTTTCTTTCTCACTCTTATTTCTTATTGTCGCTATAACAATCACAACGCTTTTCGGACAGTCAAATTCTGAAGAATCCACTGGTTTCTTGGGGATTGCGTCCATGATATTGTTGGCTGTTACAACACCCTTGAGTATCTTTTCAGAACAACAACACAATGTCGCAAGGTTTTGGAAAAAACCGCTTTATTTCGTTAACCAGAAAATATGATCAAAATGAAAAAATTCCTTATCCTTTTCCCGCTCCTAGTACTCTTTTCCTGTAAAACCTCTCAACCGACTGCGGCAGACGATATTTCGGCCATTCGAAACATATTGTCTGAACAACAAAAAGCTTGGACAGATAATGATCTTGAGGGATTTATGAACGGGTATTGGCAATCGGAAGAGCTCACGTACTTTAGTCGTGGAAAAATTACGAAAGGATGGCAAACTACTTTGGCAAATTATAAGCGTAACTATCCATCCAAAAACGAAACCGGGGTATTGAATTTTGAAATTGCGAATATCACACAGATCAACCAAGATGCCTATTGGGTCATGGGAAGCTATTTCCTAACGCGTGAGGCAGGTGATGCGAATGGTACCTTTATGATTATTTTCAAGCGGATCAATGGTGAATGGAAGATCATAGGGGATTCTTCCTGCTAGTTTAGAACTTACGCGAAGGATTAAAAGCCGAAATATCCATTGAGGTTTGTTTATTCCCTATAATTTCAGAAACCAATTTTCCCGTAGCCGGCCCTAAGCTCCATCCCATCATGGCATGGCCAGTGGCAAAAGTCAGATTTGAAAGTGACGCGCTCTTGCCGATGTACGGCAAGCCATCGGGCGTCACCGGACGCATTCCGGTTTGAGCAGCGTCAATTTCGTCTTGTTCAATTGTTAGTTCAGGATAGAAATTCTTGGCACCCTGGGCTATGGCCAACACCCGTTCCTTCCTGATTTTGGTATTAATACCTGAAAACTCCATTGTACCGGCAAAACGGGTAAAGCCTTGCATGGGAGTGACGGCCATACTTGACTCCATCAAAATAGCGGGCATGGTAATACCAGTGTCGCGTGCTACATTTATACGATAGCCCTTACCGGGCTGTAACGGCAGCTTAATGTTCATTTTCTTTGAAAATTCACCACTCCATGAACCTGCAGCCAATACAACTTCATCTGCATCATAGGTGGCTTTCTTGGTTAATACCTGATGAATTTTGCCATTTTTACGCACTACATCGGTCACCGTTTCATTCTTGCGAACTACAACTCCGGCTTTTTCAAGAAATGCCAAAAGTTTCGGCATGATTTCGGTGGGAGTGGTATGTCCATCGCATTCATAATGTATGGCGCCTGAAGCATTTATCTTAATATTGGGTTCTATGGCTGCCAATTCATGGGTATTCAATTCGCTAACTTCCAATCCGAGATGACTTGCCTTGCGCGCCACCTCCATTTCATGTTGGTAAGACTTTTCGGTTTTGTACAACATTAACAGGCCTTTACGTTCTAACTGAAAATCGCCCAAATCCCCGGAAGCTTTAATGTCAACGAATAGCTCCCTACTCAATAAATTGATGTCCTTGATTACTGGAATAGCCTTTTCTACTTTTTCCTTGGTCGAGGATTTATGAAAGTACCAGGACCATCTGAAAAAATCCATGTTCAATCGAGGCTTCATATAAAACGGACTCGAAGAATTGAACATCCATTTGATGCCCTGCGCTATTTTTCCTGGTGATGCCAGTGGAATAATATGGCTAGGTGTAATATATCCGGCGTTTACAAAAGAGGCTCCCGATGTAATATCGGATTTATCGATTACGGTTACGGCGTGGCCTTCCTTCTGCAGGAAGTAGGCAGAACTCAATCCGACGATACCACCTCCTATTATGACTATCTTCTTTCCCATTTAAAGTACTTGAAAACCATGCGCATAGGGATCATCATCATCTATACTAATGGTATTATGTCCATAAATTTTTGCCCAACCTCTTATGCTAGGGACAATAACTTTTAAATCACCCTGGGTCGAAACTGCTTCTATTTTTCCATGAAACTGAGAGCCAATAAAACTCTCGTGAATAAAATCTTGCCCCACCTCTAATTTACCCTGTGCATGCCACTGGGCCATACGAGCAGAGGTTCCTGTGCCGCAAGGCGAACGATCAATGGCCTTGTCACCGTAAAATACTGCATTACGCGCCGTAGCCTTTGGGTCTATGATGCTCCCTGTCCATAATACATGACTGACGTCTCGTATGGTTTCGTCCTCAAAATGAACAAATTGATCTGGATACTCCAGGTTGATCTTATTACGAATCTCTCGACTATATCGAACCAAATCTGAAGCAGAATAGTCTTGAATCCCAGAAAAATTTGGTTGTGGGTCAATTATGGCATAAAAATTTCCGCCATACGACACGTCAAAAGTCAGCTCACCCAATTCAGAACTTACCACGGTTAGGCCCGATGCGGCCAGATATGATCCTACATTCCTCAATTTTACCCAATCCACTTTCTGGCCCGTTTGCTGGTATTCGATTTCGACTAAACCGGCAGGGGTTTCCATCCGAACCTTACCTGGGTTTTTAGGAACAAGCAATCCTTTTTCAATTCCAATCGTAATTGCTCCTATGGTACCATGACCGCACATTGGTAGGCAGCCACTGGTCTCTATAAATAGTATTCCAAAGTCGTTTTTGGGGTCGCTTGGAGGGTAAAAAATACTTCCGCTCATCATGTCATGTCCTCGAGGTTCGAACATTAACCCTTTTCTGATCCAGTCGTACTCCCTAAGAAAATGTTGGCGCTTTTCGCTCATCGATGTACCGATCAACTCAGGTCCTCCACTCTTTACGACGCGTACTGGGTTCCCACAAGTATGCGCATCAATGCATTCAAAAGTACTACTGGCCATCTTTCACAGCTTTGATGTAGGCGTAAAGACGATCTTCTAAAATTGATAGGGTGACCGTGCCTTGTTCCAATATAACTTCATGAAATTCTCGAATATCGAAATCGCTACCCAGCTGTTCTTCAGCCTTTATACGCATTTCACGAATCTTCAACTCACCTATTTTATACGAAAGTGCTTGGCCGGGCCAGGAAATGTAGCGATCTGTTTCGGTATTCACCTCATGCAAAGACAGGGCAGTATTCGAAGCCATATAATCCACTACCTGATCCCGTGTCCATCCCTTGGCATGAATCCCAGTATCTACAACCAAGCGGCAGGCCCGCCACATCTCATAGGTTAACTGCCCAAATAGCTCATAAGGTGTCGTGTACATTCCCATTTCCTCGGCCAAAAATTCAGTATACAAACCCCAGCCCTCTCCATAGGCAGAAAGATAAAGGTCTTTTCTAAATTGGGGAATACTATCTCCCATTTCAAGGTTTAAAGCTCCCTGTAAATGATGCCCAGGTACCGCCTCGTGTACTGTTAATGCCGGTAGCGTATATAAGGTACGGCTAGGTAGATTATAGGTATTTACCCAATAAAAACCGGGATCGGTACTTTCCGTATCGGTTCCAACATAACGTCCACCTGTATATTTAGGGGCTATGGCATCAGGAACAGGGGCTACACCATAGGGCTTGCGAGGTAAGGTTTTAAAGAATCGCGGTAATTGTTCGTCTGCCCGTTTTGCCATATCCCTCGCAATCATTAGAATTTCTTTTGGAGTCTTCGCATAAAACTGTTCGTCTGTTCTTAAAAAAGCAAAGAAATCCTCAAAACTTCCTTTGAACTCCAGTTCCGCAATTATGCCTTCCATTTTGGCTTTGATACGTGCTACTTCAGATAAGCCAATTTGGTGAATATCATCCGCAGAATAGAGCGTACTTGTCGTATAATAGTTGATTCTATTTTGATAGTAATCATTTCCTCCCGGGGTTTCGGAAATTCCGATGGTAGTCCTCGTTTTGGGTAGGTATTCATTCTCGAAAAACGACTTAATCTTCTGAAATTGCGGAATAACACTGGTTTCTATCGCCGTTTTGGCGGCAGTCATTATCGAATCTTTCTGGTCTTTACTTAATGTTTCGGGCAGACTTTTAAAAGGGGTGTAAAAATAACTGTCTTTGTAATCCTCGACGATATGGTCATTATATGAAGACTCATATCCCTTAAATATCACCTTGGGTTGTGAAACTCCTTTTTCCAATCCTTCGCGCACATTGGTTAGCTGCTCTGCCATTGCCTTAGGGATCGCATTCAACTTGTTCAAATAGTTCTTGACCTGTTCATAATTGGTCAAAGGACGCACCATGTAAGGCAGACTGGCATGAAAACCTGCATCGGATAAAATAGGGTTTAAGTAGCGTTCAAATTCGTAATAATCGATTTTATCCTGTAACACAAATTTGAGTAAAGTGGTAGAGATTTTCTCGGTCTCACTTAATCCCTCTAAAGATAGGGCAGTAATTTCATCAAGTTTAGCACGTGCGAAGTCGGCCTCAGCCTCGAAATATTTTTTAGTGAACACTCCCAACGGAAATTCCTTTCGATCATACCCCTCATGTTCCTCGTAACTTTCAATTATGCCCTGTAATGCTTCCGAACTGCTGTTTGATGAATTATTACGGCAGGCAAAACATAATAAAAACACTATGCAAAAAGGTATTCCGAAGCGCTTCATAAACAATAGTTTGGTTCGTTTATTTCATTATAGTTCCATTTACAAGTCGATTAATTCCCAAGGGATTGTCATGTTTCAATTCATTGGGCAGTAATTCGTCTGGCCAGTTTTGATAACTAAATGGGCGCACCCATCTTTTTATCGATTGAACTCCTACAGCAGTAAAACGACTATCTGTGGATGCAGGATACGGTCCTCCATGCTGCATTGCCGCGCATACTTCAACCCCAGTGGGGACACCATTGAAAATAATCCGCCCTACCCTATTTTGGAGTGCTGCAATTACCCTGGGGTATTCCGAAATCTCGTTAGATTCAGAAATAATGGTTCCTGTTAGCTGTCCTTCTAAGTTTGAAATGATTTGTTCTAACTCGGACGCATCTTCACATTGAACAACCATAGACAAGGGTCCAAAAATTTCTTGGTGCAGTTTCGTATCGCCTAAAAAGGTCTTTCCATCTACCGTAACCACTGCTTGGCGCGCATAATTCACACCTACTACTTCATCACCATAATCTGCGGCTACAACCAAACCTTCGTGCCCGATCGCGCTTTGTTTGTTCTTTTCATAAGCACCAATAATATTAGGGTGCAACATGCAAGATGGTTCCATTTTTATGATCTCTTGTGAAAGGCTGTTGACGAAATTGGTAAGTGCATCGCTCTTAATTCCCACTAGCAATCCTGGTTTGGTGCAAAATTGACCCGAACCGACCGTTATAGAGCCGGCATAGGTCTTTGCCAAGGTTTCGGCCCTGTTTTGAAGTGCTTCAGGGAGTAAAACAACCGGGTTGATACTTCCCATTTCGGCAAAAACGGGAATGGGTACCTCGCGTTGCGACGCTAAATCGAATAAGGCTCGTCCTCCTTTTATGCTTCCGGTAAAGCCTACGGCCTTAACTTGTGGATGTTGCACTAATTGCGTACCGACTTCAATGCCACTGCTATTCAAATTGGAGAATACGCCGTTTGGCATTCCGGTGCTTTCTGCCGCCTTAATGATGGCCGAAGCTACCAATTCCCCTGTACCTGCGTGCATAGGATGTGATTTTACAATAACCGGGCAGCCGGCAGCCAAAGCGGCAGCGGTATCACCACCAGCCGTAGAAAAGGCCAAAGGAAAATTACTTGCCCCAAAAACGACAACTGGCCCAAGTGGAACCAACATTTTTCTTAAATCAGGCTTGGGCGCAGGTGTTCTATCGGGGATAGCGGTTTCAATGGTTGCGTCAACCCAAGAACCCTCATCAAGCAGGTCAGCAAATGCGCGCAATTGCCCTATTGTTCTCCCGCGTTCCCCTTTTGCCCTACCCTCTGGAAGACCTGATTCCGAACAATACGTTCGTATTAAGTCATCATCCAGGGCTAAAATGGCATCGGCTATCGCATGTAAGAAAGCTGCTTTTTCCGAACCTGATTTTTGGTTGTATTCAATGTATGCATCAGATGCCAAAAACACGGCCTCATTTATTTCTTCGATGCTCGCTTCTACAAATTCATGGCTATTTTCAATATTCAATAAAGGATTGAAAGTACGGTAGGTTTTCTGCCCGATACCAGACAATCGATTTCCAATATAATTTTTTCCTGTAATCATAGATCTTTTATTCTTTTCAAATGAGCTTCAACATCTACCGGTTTATGAACGACCTTGCTGGAGGGTGGATATTTTTCCAATAGTGCCGCCGGTCGAATAGGCCGTTTAACAAAATCACCCCCGCAATTTGGACAAACCTCTTTTAAAACATCTGTCACGCACTCCTCACAGTAGGTACATTCAAAAGTACAAATCATAGCTTCATTAGAATCTGCGGGCAGCGATTTATTGCAATGTTCACAAGATGGTCTAATCTCTAACATAGTGCTAAGTTTTTATAATTGGGCAAGGTAGGCCTTGTTTGCAATCCTTCTGCAATTATTTTTAACACCCGTTCCCTTTCGGCACCGTGTAAGGGCAATCTAGGTGCCCGTACATGTTCCGTGCCGATTCCTGTGCCGACCTCTGCCAACTTGATGTTCTGTACCAACTGCGGACTAATGTCCAATTCAAGTAAAGGTAGAAACCACCTATAAATTTCGGTAGCCTCTTTGATTTTTCCTGCTTTTGCCAATTCGTAAATTGCTACGGTTTCCTCAGGAAAGGCACAAACCAAACCTGCAACCCAGCCGTCGGCCCCAATAAGCATGCTCTCCAAGGCCAAAGTATCAACTCCACATAGAATGTTCAATCGGTCGCCAAATCGATTTTTTATTCTATTGATATTTGAAATATCGCGCGTAGATTCTTTTACCGCTTGAATGTTGTCGTTTTCCAATAAGGCATCGAACATATCTAAGGTTACCTCTATTTTATAATCGACGGGGTTATTGTAAATCATTAATGGAAGATCAGTGCTCTTTGCGACTTGATTAAAATATACTACCGTTTCATGGTCGGTCGCCTTATACCGCATCGGTGGTAGCATCATTAGACCACTTGCGCCATAAAGCGAGGCTTTTTCGGCTGCTTCAATCGCAGCTTTTGTCGTTTGTTCTGCAATATTTATGATAACAGGCACCTTGCCATCGACCATAGCAACGGTTTCCTCAATCAAAATTCGCTTTTCATCCTGGGTCAATGTACTGGCCTCACCCAAGGTACCCCCTAGGATAATACCATGCACGCCTGCAGCTAATTGTGCCTCTACATTAATACCGAACATGTTCATATCGAGCTCGTCATTGGCCGTAAACTTTGTGGTCACGGCCGGCATTACGCCTTTCCATTCAAATTTCATTTTTATAGAGTTTTAATTGGTACAAAATTAGTGTGAATCACGGAATAAGCATGCTGAGATTTTATCCAGTTGTAGTACTATATTATCCAGTAATCTATATTTTTGATTATCATAAGCATAAAATTTACACAATATGAAGGTTCATCCCTTTCAAATTCTAAAACCATACAACGAGAACCTAATTGTACAAGTAGACCGTGCAAAGGCCTTTTACAATCAATTGCATCAGCACAATGAAATTCAATTAAGCTTGGTAGTTAAGGGAAATGGCAAGCTTGTTATTGGGGACAGTATACACCAGTTTCAGGATGGCGACTTTTTTGTGATCGGAGCCAATAGTCCACATCTCTTTAAGTCGGAGCAAACGAGTACACCCGTTCACATGATTACCTTATTTTTTACCAAATCTACCTTTGGCGAGAACTTCTTTGACCTAACGGATTTAGAAGATACGGGCGAATTCTTTAACCACGCGCAGTTTGGTTTTCAAGTAACTTCATCCTTAGAGGAAATACATCTATTTATGAAAGCGCTGCCCAAAACATCGAAGTTGAATAGGGTCATTTTGTTTTTTAAGCTCTTGAAAGTGCTTATTGAAGCAAAGAAAAAGCCCTTGACCAGCTTTACCTACCCTAAAGAAATTGGGCCTGTAGCGGGAGAACGCATGCAGGTTATATTCGATTATACGCTTCGAAATTTTCAAAATAACATTAAACTGAACACAGTTGCCGAGCTGATACATATGACCCCGAATGCCTTTTGTAAATTTTTCAAAAAACGCACTGATAAGACCTTTTTTCAATTTCTAATAGAATTGCGGGTAGAGCATGCTTGTCAGCTGTTGCGCCGAAAAAGAGATTTGTCGGTTAGTGAAATCTCAGAAGCATCAGGATTTACATCTGTTTCCAATTTCAATAGAAAATTTAGATTATTGAAGCACACAATTCCCTCGGAATACAGGAAAACCCTTGTTTCGAACTAAGCGGTATCCTAGTGTAATCCTATATAGTGTTTATGTTCTTATGGATTTCATTATTTTTGTAAGATTTTAATTCAATAAAGCAAAATGAAAAAACTCATATTATGTGTTGTCGGCCTAAGCATGGCCTGTAATTCTTCACAAAAAACAGTTACGGAACCAGTTGTTGAATCCACAAAAGTAATAGCTGTTTCGCCAGAGACCTACGCTGCAACGGTAACCGAGGATGACTTAAAAAAACATCTGTATACCTACGCTTCAGATGACTTTGAAGGTAGGGAAACAGGACAGCCCGGGCAGAAAAAAGCCGTAGCATACTTAAAAGAGCACTATGTAAAGTTAGGAATTCCGGCTGCAAAGAGCGATGGGGATTACTTTCAAAAAGTGCCCTTGGAATTGAAAAATTTACCTACTGGCACCGTTACCATCAACGGAGAGGAACTTCCTATTGGAGAACATATCATGAGTTTTTGGGAGGCAACTGGCAAGACCGATGAATTGGTTTATGTTGGTTATGGAATCGAAGAAGGTGATTATTCGGATTATAAAGGAATGGATGTAGACGGCAAATGGGTCATCATGAAAGGTGGTGAGCCTAAGAATGCTGACGGTAACTTTGTACTATCAGGCACGAACGAAGCTTCGAAATGGAGTAATATTTCGGAAGGTCCTGAATTACGGGAAGATTTGGCAAATGCAAAGGGAGTAAAGGGTATTATTTATTTTGATGAGGCCAATTTTTCTAGGTACAAAAGATACTATGATTATATGAAGACCAATGACAGTGGACAAATGTCCTTTAAATCAGAGGACAGTGAGGCTGCAATGTTGGTCGTAGATTCCGAGATAGCAACAAAATTATATGCCGATATCACAAAAGTAGATACTCCAAAAGTTATTCCGGTGGCCTTTGAAGCCAATTTAGTTACAAGCAATACCCCTGTTGACACCGAAAATGTCGTGGCCGTGCTTAAGGGATCTGAAAAACCTAACGAATATGTCGTTATTTCTTCGCATCTAGATCATATCGGCATTACGGCGGATGGACAAATTAATAATGGTGCAGATGATGACGGTTCTGGTTCTGTGGCCTTATTGGAGATTGCAGAGGCCTTTAAGAAGGCAGCGGATGCGGGCAATGGTCCGAAGCGCTCTATTGTATTTTTGCATGTTACAGGCGAGGAAAAGGGACTTTTGGGATCCCAATACTATACTGATAACGATCCAATCTTTCCTTTAGCCCAGACCGTAGCCAATCTAAACATAGACATGATCGGACGAATAGACCCTAAAAGAGAAGGTGATAGAAATTATATATACTTGATCGGTTCTGACAAATTAAGTACTGATCTGCACAACCTATCCGAAGAGGTCAATAAGAAGTTTATGAACATTGAGCTAGACTATACATATAATGACGAAAACGACCCCAATCGCTTCTATTACCGTAGCGATCATTACAATTTCGCCAAGAACAATATTCCGATAATTTTTTACTTCAACGGTACTCATGACGATTACCACAGACCAGGAGATACTCCTGATAAAATAAACTACGACCTACTTCAAAACCGCACCCGATTGGTTTTTCATACCGCATGGGAAGTTGCGAATAGAGATGCCCGTGTTGTGGTAGACAAGGCAGGAAAGTAATAAGAAAATGTTCTTCAAATATGAAAGCCTCTTCAACTATTGAAGGGGCTTTTTTTATGTTTAAAGGAAAAATAGCACTTGTTTATTTATACACTAAAAAAACAAAGTCCCTACGTTTTACCGAAGGGACTTGTATCAATTTCAAGGGTGGAAGACCGGGTTCGAACCGGCGACTTCTGGTACCACAAACCAGCGCTCTAACCAGCTGAGCTACAACCACCATTTTAAGTGAGTGCAAATGTAATTTTTTTTAGATGATCTTTCAAAATAAAAGTCGGCTTATTTTAAGTGATTTCTAGTTCTAAATCTAACCTATACAATCGCCTATTCTTTCCAACGGTTTTTCAAAAACATCGATGAAATACATCATTATTTGGTTCAAACACACAAAAAACAGACTTACACAACAAAAATTAGAAAAAAAGAGGGCAACGGTCTTATTTTAGCGTGCCTTTATTGGTGAAAAGATGTCCCAAGTAAAAACCTATACCCTACGCTATCATTTCGGCTACCTCCGGTATGCCATCTACCTTGTATTTATTGTTTTTTTTGCTGTAAACAGCACTGCCCAATCCAACGAGATTGAGCGCTTGTCTGTCGAAATCAAAAAACTGACGAATCACAAAAATTTCAGTAAAAAAGATACCGTATATATAAATCGCCTAAACGATTTGGCGGATGCGGTGCGATTTTATAAAACCGATAGTCTTCGCCTTTTGGCAAAACAGGCCATTGCCTATAGTATGACCGCCGAATATGTTGAAGGCGAAACCATGGGCCTGATGAACCTCGGCACCTACTATTCGGACAAAGGAGATACTAAAAATGGGATAGCAAACTTTAAAAAGGCCCTTAAACTGGCAAAAAGTATAAACGATGCATTGCTTATCGTAAAAACTCAAAATCTACTTTCGGATGAATATGCTTACAAAGGCGATTATGCCAATTCACTGAATGGCTATTTGGAAGCATTGGAATTGGCCGAAAAATCCGAGAATTCAAAAATGCTCTCAATCCTTAATGAGAACATCGCCACACTTTATGTTTCGCAAAAAGACTACGAACAGGCCTTGGAATATTATAAAAAAGTAAAAAAGGCCGATGAGGACACCGGGGATGAAATATTAATGGCAAAAACAGCCAGTAACATTGCTTCTTTATATGCAGATATGGGGAAACAAGACTACGCCATGTTCAATGCAAATAGCAGTATTACCATTTTTGAAAAACATCGATTGATGGATTGGATTGCCTATGCATATGAGGTTAAAGGCAAGATCTATCTCAACCAAAAGAAATATGAATGGGCGTTGTTCTGGTACAACCAAAGCGAAATGATCCATGACAATATTGAAGACCATCGTGGGGAAATAGACCTGTTATACGGCATGGCAGAAGCACATTTAGGTCTAGAAAAGGATTCGATTTCCCAGCAATACGCCTTAAGAGCATATGAATTGTCGGAAACCATCAACTCAACGGAAGGAAAACAAAAAAGTGCAAGAACCTTGTACAAAATAAGCAAAAGAAAAAACGATCATGAGGCCGCTCTTGCGTATCATGAAACATATCAGGGACTATCCGATACCTTGGCACTAATCGAAAATCAACAAAGTCTTACCTTACTGAAAACCAATTTACAGCACGACAAGCAAAAGCGCGTGCTCATTTTGGAAAATGAAAAACAACTGGCCAAACAGCGCGGTTATGTAAATGCTGCCTTAGCAATACTGCTACTATTTGTTGTAGTCACTTTTTTGGTAAAGCGAAATGAAAAAATACAAAAACGACTAAACGAAAAACTAAAATCACAAACTGAAGGTCTTGTTGAACAAGAAAAAGAGCTAAAGGAAATCAACGAAACCAAAGACAAGCTTTTCTCAATTGTTGCCCACGATTTACGTGGACCCATAGGGGCTTTTCAAGGGCTGCTAAAACTATTCAATCAAGGGGAAATAGGACAAGAAGAATTTATGGACTTCATTCCTAAACTAGGCAATGATATTGACCATATTTCCTTTACGTTAAACAATCTTTTGTCTTGGGGCCAGAACCAAATGAACGGCTTGGTAACCGAACCTGAAATTGTTTCTTTGGATAATCTTGTTCGTGAAAACATTAACCTACTTTCAGAATCAGCTACCAGCAAATCGATTAAACTATCAAGCAATTTGCCCCGTAACACCTTGGCGTGGTCAGATGGCAATCAAATAGACATTGTTATCAGAAACCTCATTAGCAATGCTATAAAGTTTACCCCGGCCAATGGAATGATAACCATTTCGTCTAGAGAACAGAATACCCATTGGGAAATATCAGTTCGAGATACCGGTATTGGTATGGATAAAGAGACCATGGACAACATTTTCTGTGATAAGAGCAACCATTCCACTTATGGCACCAATAATGAAAAAGGTACAGGCCTGGGTCTTTCATTATGTAAAGAGATGGTCGAAAAGAACAATGGTATAATCTGGGCCGATAGTATTGTGCAACGTGGCACAACGTTCTATTTTACCGTTCCCAAGGCTAAACGAAACAAGCGATTCCAAAAGTCGGCCTAAATAAGGCTATCAAGGCTTTCTACCGCAACAAAACGTTCTACGTTAAATCCTTCGGCATGATCGACACCGATCATTCTGCCCAAATCCCTTGCACGATACTTTACACTATCAATGAAGTTTTTGCTACTTATAGGTGTTTCCGGTTCTTCACTTTTGGGATCGAAGAATTGTGAACTGTAGGCCAGTATAGACTCGGCCTTTTTATCAATAAAGCCAGATACATCAACCACAAAATCTGGTTTTAAGTTTTTCCATTGAATAAAATGATACACCTGTTTTGGCCTCCATTTCTCTTGTGACTTCCCCTCTACCAGTGTATTTATTTTGACCAAGCCACTTAAAAAGCAGGCATCACTGACTAAATTACTACCCTTCGGATGATCGATATGACGATCGTCAATTGCATTGCACAAAACAATTTCTGGTTGATATTTACGTATCATCTTAATGATTTCGAGCTGGTGTTCCTTGTCATTCACAAAGAAACCATCGGCGAAACCCAGGTTCTCACGTACACTAACGCCTAAAATTTTGGCTGAAAGTGCAGCCTCTTTATCTCTAATCTCAGCTGAGCCACGGGTTCCCAACTCCCCTCGTGTCAAATCTACTATCCCTACCTTTTTGCCAAGCGAAATTTCCTTTGCAATTGTGGCGCCAGCACCTAATTCAACATCATCTGGGTGCGCGCCAAAGGCCAATATATCCAATTTCATCATAAGTACTATTTGTTGTCTTTTCCAGGAAGGAAAGATTTAATCGATAAAAAAACTATGTCGTAATCGCCTGACGAGACCTTACTTTCTTCAAAGCCTGTTCGATATCAAAAATAAGATCTTCTATTTCTTCTATACCAACAGAAAATCGTATGAGTCCGTCTTTAATACCCTGAGCCGCTCTAACCGCTGCACTCATACCGGCATGCGAGGTTTCGGCCGGTGATATCACGGTACTTTCAACGCCGGCCAAACTCATCGACGATTTGATCATCTTGAGCGATTTGCGAAATTGCTTTACGTCTAAGGTTTCATTTAGCTCAAACGAGAGCATCCCACCAAAACCGTGCATCTGAGACTTTGCCAATTCATGATCGGGATGTGAGGTTAATCCGGGGTAATATACCCTGGCGATATCCTCATTACCCTGCAGATATTCTGCCATACGTTGGGCATTTTCATTTTGTGCCTTCACGCGAAGACCCATCGTTTTAATGCTGCGTTCTAGGAGCCAAACCGTGTAATCACTTAGACTACCGCCAAAGTTCTTAGCCAACTGATAAATTTGATCTATATGTTTAGATGAAGCTGCAACCGCCCCGGCACAGATATCGGAATGCCCGCCCATGTATTTTGTGGCACTGTGGATTACAATGTCAATACCGTAATCGATGGGGTTCTGATTCACCGGACTGGCGAAAGTGTTATCGATCATGGAAACGATACCATTCTTCTTGGCAAGCTTGGAAATGCCCTTTAAATCTGTGATGGTCAGCAGAGGATTCGAAGGCGTTTCAATATATATCACTTTGGTATTCTCTTGCACCTTTGCCTCAAAGTCCGCTAGCGTCCAACCTTCAGTGAACGAATAGGAAATACCATATTTATCAAAGGCCTGGGTCGCCAAATTATAGGTTCCGCCATAGAGGGTTTGTTGAAGCACAACATGATCTCCTGCGCGAAGAAAAGCCATTAGCGAAGTACTTACCGCGGCCATTCCACTGCCGAATATCAAGGCAGACTCTGCATGTTCCAAAGCAGCGATCTTTATTGAAAGTCCCTCTTGATTAGGAGTGTTGAAATACCTTGGATAACGTTTTTGATCAACGTCTTCAAAAGCATACGAACTACTCATATATAAGGGCGAAACGGCCCCTTTGAACTGCTTATCCTCTATCTCCCCAACGTGGGTACAAATGGTATTCAACCCTTTTTTGGTATTATTCATGACAGCCAATTTTATAGATAGTTAAAGTTACTAAAATCGCTTAGACTTGAACCTTTTTCCAATTTCCTTTTTTGAACCAGATGATAGAGACAATAGCCAAAAGAATCTCAGCCGCCGTGATCGCAATAAAAACGCCCATGGCACCTAACTTAAACGTTATTGCCGCCAAGTAGGCGAAGGGAAGTTGAAACATCCAGAAAGCAACCAAATTAATTTTGGTCGGGGTACCTGTGTCGCCAGCCCCGTTAAATGCCTGGGTGACTACCATGCCGTAGGCATAGAAAATATATCCGACGGCAATAATTTGAAGACATAATCCCCCATTTTCGATAACTACGGGGTTATCATTAAACCAACCTACCAAATCGTACGCAAAAAAGAGATAAATCAGCGAGACAATACCCATAAAATAGGCATTATATTTACCCGTTTTCCAAACAGAAGTTTCTGCACGCTCTGGTTTCTTGGCGCCGAGATTTTGCCCCACCAAAGTTGCTGCGGCGTTGCTCATACCCCATGCCGGCATAAGCGTAAAGAGCATGATCCGAATAGCAATGGTATATCCGGCAAGGACTTCGCTCCCGAATTCGGCCATCATTCGCATCAAAAATACCCAACTAGAAGTTCCGATGAGAAACTGTGCGATTCCTCCGAGGGAGACTTTGATCAAATTTAGCATCACCTTAAAGCGAATAACGAAATCTTTGATTTTGATCTGAATGGTACTCCATCCAAAGAATAAAATTGCCAATTGAAAAACAACGGCCGTGCCCCTACCGATATTGGTCGCAATGGCAGCGCCCATGACCCCATATTCAGGAACTGGACCCCATCCAAAAATAAAAATCGGGTCGAGAATAATGTTCAAGCCATTGGATAATACCAAAGTCCACATGGCTACGGAAGCATTGCCAGCCCCTCGGAAAATTGCGTTGATCAGAAACAACAAAAGTATGGTAATATTACCGCCGAGAAGTAGCTGCGTATAGCCATAACCCTCCGCAATAAGTTCAGGTTCGGCACCCATTAAGGCAAGAATATCTTTGGCATATAAAAAGCCAATGACCCCGACAATAAGGGCAACAACAACCCCAAGGGCTATGGCCTGTACGGCTGCTTCTCTGGCACCTTGAACGTCTTTTTCACCGATTCTACGGGCTACTACGGCTGTTGCGGCCATACTAAGGCCAATTGCGACCGCATAGACCAGGGTAATTACCGATTCTGTAAGACCAATCGTTGCGACTGCGTTCACACTTACTTGCGAAACATAGGCTATATCGACGATGGCGAAAATCGATTCCATCATCATTTCAAGAATCATAGGAATCGAAAGCATAAAAATGGCTTTACGAATGCTTCCGGTAGTGAACTCGTTCTCGGCTCCTGTTATCGCTTGGATAAAATAGCGGAACAGTTTTTTTATTGAATATGAATTAGATTGTGTCATTGTAAAAGAATTATGTGAAAAGAAGAGAAATAATAGAGTCAGCGCGCAAGCGACGAAAGTCGTTTAGCTATGGGATAAGAACCCTATGACATCTATAAAAAACATAATTCTATAACTTCATGATACGGTAAAGATGCAAAAAAAAATTTAAATGGTAATGAAGGTATGCCCAAGTAAAAGGTCAAGGCTTTTTCACCTTGGCATAGTTCGCCTTATACCTCCAAAAGCTAAGACCCCCAAGAATTAATAGGCCAAGGGCAATGTACTTCACATAGTCTGGTGTAATGGCCGCTCCTCCACTCTGCCCATAACTGTGCAAGCCAACGAGATAATAATTAACCCCGAAATAGGTCATTAGAATACATGCAAAGGCCACAACGCTGAAGAAATTAAATACCCATCTATCCCGAAGACCAGGTATTAGCCTAAAATGCAAGAGCAGTGCATAAGCCATAATCGAAATCAGTGCCCAGGTTTCTTTTGGATCCCAACCCCAATACCTGCCCCAACTTTCATTTGCCCATTGGCCACCTAAAAAATTCCCGATAGTAAGCATCACAAGCCCAGTTGTCAAGGCAATTTCATTGATAATGGTGAGCTCTTTGAGGTTCAGTTCCATTCGTTTTTTGTTCTTCTTGGTGGTCAACATAATTAGAAGCAAACATACGAGTCCGAGAATCATACCTACCGTCAACGGACCATAACTTCCAACAATGACGGCCACATGTATCATTAACCAATAGCTATCCAATACCGGCACCAAATTTCCTATTGCCGGGTCGACCCAATTCCAATTCGCGATCATCAACAGCATAGCGACCACAAAGCCCGAAGCGGCAATGGTCATGTTACTCTTTCTGCCCAAAGCAAGACCGATGGCCATGGTCGCCCAAGCAACATACAAGATACTTTCATAGGCATTACTCCATGGGGCATGGCCCGAAATATACCAACGCATCACCAAGCCAGCAGTATGCCAAAGAAAGAATACAATTAGACATCCTTTTAGGAAATATATGGCGACCCGCCAAATGCTTCTATCCTTGAAAATCTGGAATATCAGCACAAAGAACATCAACAAACCAACTACGGCATATAAGCGATATAAATGGTTGAAAACGTTTAGTTTGTTGTAAACGACCTCAGCTTCAATTTTTTGTTTGGTAGGCATCACCTCGGCACCATGATTGATCTGATTTTGCTCGAAAGCAGCAAGCATTTTATCGGCTTCCGAATAATCTTCTGTTTGGATGGCCTCTCGCACTTTACTAAGGTAATACGGCATAGAATTTCTGACAAAATTGTCGTAGAGCGAATCGGTAACTTGATATTGCCCCCCTCGATATTCCAAGGCAGATACCCATTTGTTGTTCTCATCGTTCAACAAGGGAAAAATCTTGACAATACCTCCCTGCAGCGCTTGGTCTAGTAGGCCAATTCGAATGTTCGCATCACGCACATCTTTTTCAAACTGCGTGGGGTTATTGGTCGCAGTCGCCTCTCGTAATACCGGTTCGAGCTTGTATTTCGCCTCCGCATCAAAAAAGTCGGTGGCCTTAACATATTTCTGACCCTCAGGAATATTCAGTACATGTCTTATACTATCGTTTTTGGCGCGCTTATCCAAAATCAAAAACTCATTGTTGTACCACAATGCCGGACTCAATATCATAGACAGGAATACCTGATCCGAATTCATACCATTGTACTTATCCTGCCTACTGAGTTTACGCAACAACTCTGAAGAAAAGGTGTTGATTGGCTTCATTCGGCCACCTTCATCCTGAATGACCAACTTTCCGAATTTTTCGGCATGTTCTTTAGAAACCCTAGTGAGTTGAATGAGCGAATCTATCTGCTGCTGGGTCGGTGCGGTCTGGGTATGATCGTGCCCATCGTTGGCCGAATGCTCTTGGGCCGAGGCCGTTAAAATAGTTCCTACAACAAGAATAGTGGTCATGGCCTTCTTCTTCTTGGCCAACTTATCTAAGGAAGCTGTTAATTCTCGAAACCGTGTTTTGCCAAAGAACATGATTCCCATGAGTCCGGCATATAGTAAGAAGTATCCAATGTACGTAATCCAAGTACCCCATTGATCGTGGTTCACAGAGAGGTTGGTCCCTTTTTCATCAGGATCAAAACCAGATTGAAAAAATCGATATCCTTTATGATCTAGGATATTATTCATAAAAATATCATAGTCGAATGGGCGCTCATCCTCAATGGTCACCTTGCTCATAAAAGAAGCATACCCCGCCTCGGTACCAGGATATTTTTCAGCAATAAAGTCGTTCAACTTTACACTAAATGGCAATTCATATTCCTTCGGCCCAAACCGCAACCAAAAGTCTAGCCCCCCTACATTAAACTTGTCGGTAAATTGGGATATTATGCCCTTTTTGCCCAAAAGCTTTTTACGTACGGTTTCCCCGTTTGAGGAAACATCAACCACTATTGCATTGGGGGTTTGTTCGGTAATTTCTTCTTTGGGCACCTCGACGATACCATATGTTCCTCGAATTACTGGATCTGGAACTACAAACTGCATACCGGCCATACTATAAAGCGAACGCATTTGAAATTCTTGTAGGCTATCTTTTATAGCTGTGCCCCGGAACTGATCGGCCATTCGCATATACGAACCATCAAAAGGTGCTCGTATTTGGTACACACTATCGGTCGTAAAAATATTTATCGCACCTTCGGTATTCTTGTTCAAGGCGAACAAGACGTTATGAATACTCGCCACCTTGCCGTTTTCTAAAAAATGCTCGTGGCGTTGGCCATCACCAGCCTCCACTATTTTAAGATATTCCTTTCCCGTGTCATCGGGAATAAGGCCTTTATCGGCACCTTTTATAAAATCTATAAAATCGATAGTGAACTCTTGGCCATTATAATCATCCTTCCAAGGCAAATCGGATTTTAAGGCTTCGGAAGTAACCATTATGTCAATATCTTGACTTTTTCTTAGTGGCTCTCCATTAATTTCGCCATCCACAAATGCCGTTAGATAGGTTTTATCAGAATAGAATACATTTTCAGATTTCCCTTCACGAATCGGCATCATTCCTTCAAAACTGATATATCTGGTTATGAAGGCCCCAAGGATGATCAAAATCCAGCTAAGATGCAAGACCAAAACCGGCCACTTTTCCCAGCGGAACAGGCGGTAACGAAACATATTGCCCACAAAATTGATGACAAAAAACACCATAATAGCTTCGAACCACCAAGCATTGTAGACCCATATACGAGCGGTTTCGGTACTGTACCAACTTTCAAAAAAAGTACCGAAGGCCATTGCCGTGCCAAAAACAAGAAATAAAACGGCCATTAAGCGTGTTGAAAAGAGTGTTTTCTTAAGCAGTTCTATCATCTGGCAAGCGATTGATTTTCAGCAAGCAAAAATACAGCCTTTTTGTGGTTTTTGTAGCTCTTTATAAGCTGAAAAAGTTAAACAGTAATGTTAATATCGAACAAGCTCCGAAAAAAAAAATCTGAAAAAGTAAGCAATAGGCCTTTCAAAGACTAAATGAACATACTTCACTAAATTCGAATAGTGATTAACCCTTAAGAAAAATTTAAAATGAACAGAAAAACTTTCCTTAAAAAAGCGGCAGGAGCCGTTGTAGTTGCTGTACCCGCGTATTCCTTAATCGGCTGTTCCAATGATGACAGTACCAATGTTGCCCCCCCAGAAGATCCTTCTGCCACAGATTGCCTGGCCAACGGTGCCAATGCTACGACCATTACGAGCAATCATGGCCACAGCCTATCAGTTTCTAGAGCAGACATCGATGCAGGAGTTGCGAAGACCTATTCGATTCAAGGTACCTCGGGCCATGATCATAACATCACCTTAACGGCCGCTAATTTTAATACGTTGAAAAGTGCCAAAACAATTCAAGTGGAGTCTACATCGGGAGGAAGTCATCGACACGATGTCACCGTAACCTGTGCCTAATTTAGGTCATGTAGATTTATGGGCGTGCCTTAAACATACCAACATGAAAAAAGGTTCCCATATTGCGCGCCCTATTCTTTGCAATGGTGGCCCTTTCACCTTCAAAGAGTTCTTCTATAGTTTGAAACCATAGGTTTAGCCAAACTCCAAAATGTTGCTCATTGATGGTATGTCCAGCTTCAGCATCGACTTTTTGATGTTTTAGCATGGGATTCCCCTTGTATTTACGAACGAAAAAAAGATTGGTCTCCCAAAAGTCGGTCAAATGGCCCAAGTGTTCTGGCCAATCCTTAATGTGTTTTTCAAAAATTGGAGCTAAAAGACTATCCTGCCTAACTTTATGATAAAAGGTGTCTACCAATTTAAATACGTCTTCCCTGTTTTCGATTTCCTTTATCATAGACATTAAGTTAGCATTAGGACACAATTGACCAGCGGGTTAATGAATAACAAATTAAAGACAATTTTGGGTTTTAACCGTGCCACTATTGAGGCGTTTTAAATTTAGATACCAAAATAAAAAGCTCCAATTCAGAGGTACATCTAAAATTGACGACCGTGTTGGTACATCGGCTTGCATATAAGGCGATGATCGGTAAGGAGGTATCGGTACGCCCACCTGAACACCGCATACTGACTTTGTTGACGTATTTGAAACAGCAGCGTAACACGAAAGATTTCATTGTTGATTTGACCAGACAACAGATTGCAGAATTAACAGGCCTTCGAGTGGAAAAGGCAATAAGGCCCATAAAAAAGATGGAAAGTGAAAAAATACTTCGCCTCGAGAACCACAAGATCATGATGTAATTCCTAATTTCGCACTATGATCAAAGTCGCCATTGTTGGTACTGGTACTGTTTCGAAACACCTGCAGCAGGAGTTCGCAGCAACTCAAGTGGTTGAGGTAACCGCGGTCTTGCAAAGTCGCGACGAAACCCGATCCGATTCTTTGAAGGAGCTGGAAGCCAATAAGCAGGACAAGCGAGCCGATATGTATATTATAGCAGTGAGCGATGATGCCATTGCGAAGGTCTCTGAGCAATTTTCAAATACCGAAAAACTGGTCGTGCACACTTCTGGCAGCGTTGCCATGCATGTTTTGCCTACTGGAATTCGCAGAGGAGTCTTTTATCCACTACAAACTTTTTCGAAAGACAGAGCTGTAGATTTTCAAGCGGTACCCATATGCGTGGAAGCGGAAAATAAAGAAGATTTGGTTCTTCTCAAGAGATTGGGCGCTGCAGTATCGCAAACGGTTTACGAAATCTCTTCGGAACAAAGAAAATCGCTTCATTTGGGTGCTGTTTTCGTAAATAATTTTACCAATCATATGTATCAAATCGGCCATGGGATTTGTGAGCAAAACGATGTTCCTTTTGATATTCTTAAACCCTTGATCAAAGAAACTTCTGCAAAAATCGATTCTCTTGAACCACTCAAAGCTCAGACCGGTCCCGCAAAGCGTGGTGACGAAAAGACAATTGAAAACCAATTGGGTCAGCTGACCAATGTTACCCATAAAGAGGTCTATCGAATATTGACCAAATCAATCAAAGAAACATATGGAAAAGAATTATAAAGAATATTTAGAAGACATTACAACTTTTGTATTCGATGTTGATGGCGTATTTACCGACGGCGGTTTATTGATCACGGCCGAAGGGGAACTGCTCCGTAAGATGAGTGTAAAAGATGGCTATGCGCTTAAGACAGCGTTGCAGAAAGGGTATAATGTCTGTATCATTACCGGAGGTACTAATGAGGGGGTACGTCAACGACTAGCCGGGCTTGGAGTACCTGATATTTATATGGGGGCACATCATAAGGCCGAACCGCTACAAGAATATCTCGAAAATAACAATATCGACCCGAAAAATGTACTTTATATGGGTGATGATCTGCCCGATATTCCTCCCATGCTTAAGGTTGCATTGCCCACCTGCCCACAAGACGCAGTGCCAGAAGTGAAGGCTATTGCCAAGTACATTTCACATAAGAATGGCGGGGATGCCTGTGTTCGCGATGTCATTGAGCAAGTATTGAAAGTGCGTGGCGACTGGAAAAGCAATTTTGATGCGAACAATGCCTAATGCGACATGTTGAGGGACAAATTAAAAAACTATAAGGTAATCTTGGCTTCGGGCTCACCACGGAGGCACCAATTTTTTAAAGAATTGGATATTCCGTTCGAGGTGTGCATAAAATCAGTAGAAGAGGTTTACCCTTCGCATCTAAGAGCTGGGGAAATTTCTGATTATCTCGCTAAACTAAAAACCAAACCCTTCGAAGGAACACTAAATTCCAACGAAATTTTGATAACATCAGACACGGTGGTCTGGCATATGGGCAAGTCTTTGGCCAAAGCCGCTAGCAAAAATGAAGCGATAGAAATGCTCAAGACGCTGTCTGGAGATTGGCACGATGTTATTACTTCCGTCTGTTTTACTACTGAATTATATTCCAAAACATTGAACTCAACGACAAAGGTCAAATTCAAGAATCTGACTTCGGAAGAAACCCTGTATTATGTAGATACCTATAAGCCCTATGATAAAGCCGGTGCTTATGGCATTCAGGAATGGCTGGGACATATTGCCATCGAAGAAATGCAAGGTTCCTATACCAATGTCATGGGACTTCCAACACATTTGGTATATGAAACATTACGAAATATGGTAAGCTAGGCCATATGTGGTATCTTTAAATAAAATATTCAGCTATGAAAAAGTTCGTCGGTTTGCTTTCCATTATCCTATTGTTTGGTCTTGTTTCCTGTAAGGAGACTACATCGCAGATCAAAGAAGATTTAGCCTTACATACCACAATGGAAGCGCCAGTGGCAGCCCGTCCTATTTCAGAAGAATTCAAAAAATACTGGTACGCCGGGGAGGCAGAAATCACCTCTTACCAACTCGGGCAGGGACGCTATGGTGAAATTCGAGAAGGGAAAGCGGTTTTGGTCTATGTCACTGAACCTTTTTTAAAGGACAAACAGGTTAAAGCCGACGGTAACAATCCTGATAATATTCCGGTCTTAAAATTGAACAGTACCAAAAAGTACCTAACGGGTATTTATCCGTATTCTATCATGAGCAGCAGTTTTTACCCTGTGAACGATAGTGGACATGCACTTAAAGTATCATTTTCGGCCCAGGAATGGTGTGGCCAAGTTTACGCACAATTGAACAATAGGGAGCAGTTTGAAATCATGTCGCACTCCTATTTTGAATCGGAAGGTGATCAGGAGTTGAATTTAGACAAGAATATCTTGGAAAATGAATTGTGGAACAAGATAAGAATCAATCCTGAAGGGTTACCGGTCGGAGCGATTTCCATAATTCCTTCGATGGAATACATAAGACTGGCCCACAAAGAGTTAAAGGCCTATAATGCAACAGCTACTTTACTTGAAAACGATGGGGTTAGCACCTACACTTTAGTGTACCCCGAGCTCGGAAGAACCCTAAAAATAAATTTCACCGCTGCATTCCCCCATACCATAGAATACTGGGAAGATTCCTATAAAAGTGGTTTCGGCTCATCTGCAAAAACCATCACATCAAAGGCAACAAAAATCAAATCGATCATGAGTCCCTATTGGCGAAAAAACAGCAATAGTGATTTACCTTTGCGCGATACATTAGGTTTATAATTTATGGAAGACTTTTTCACCAACTACCAAAAAGAATTTTTATCCACAGGTCTTACACTTGTCATTTTACTGCTGCTTCGTTTTATCAGTAAAACTACAATTAATCGAATAGGGCGTTTGAGCAATATTGCCGAGGCACGCACCAAGTTGATTACAAAATTCGTCATGCTCGGACTTTCTTTTTTGGCCATCGGCGCCTTGGTTTTTGTATGGGGTGTCAATTTTCAAGAGATAGGACTTTTGTTTTCATCTGTGTTCGCGGTGATCGGCGTGGCCCTTTTCGCCCAGTGGTCTATTTTGAGCAACATCACGGCCGGAGTCATCTTGTTTTTCGCTTTTCCGTTCAAGATCGGGGATGAAATCAAAATATTGGACAAGGAGGCCATTGAAACCCAGAACGAATCACATGACGTTTTTGTAATAGAGGATATCAAAGCCTTTCACATACGCTTGCGCAGTAGCAGGGGCAATTTGGTTACCTATCCCAACAGTCTTATGCTTCAAAAGGCCGTTACCTTGGTTACGTCGCAAAACAATACATAGTACTTTGACGCCTGTGTTAAAGAAGTTCTAAAACGGCGCCCTGCGGTTATTATCTTTTTATCTTTGAAACCAACCATAAGACGACCATATGCGCCTGATATTGATTAGCGTGATCTGCTTGCTAGCGGCTTTGCCGAACCTAGAGGCCCAATCCCCAAAGCACGAATCCTCTTCTGAAATTTACCATGCCATACAAAAATTGAACTTTTTGGGTTCAGCGCTCTATATAGCGGCGCATCCAGATGATGAGAATACCAGGCTTATTTCCTATCTGTCGAACAATGAAAAGGCCAGAACGGCATATCTTTCATTAACACGAGGTGATGGTGGACAAAATTTAATAGGGCCCGAATTGCGCGAACTTTTAGGGGTTCTTCGAACTCAAGAACTATTAGCTGCCCGCGGTGTTGACGGGGGACAACAATTTTTTAGCCGTGCCAATGATTTTGGTTATTCAAAACATCCCGACGAAACATTACGAATCTGGAACAAAAAAGAGGTGTTGGGAGATGTAGTGCGTCTTATTCGACAGTTTCGACCCGATGTAATTGTTAATCGTTTTGATCATCGAACGCCAGGAAGAACTCATGGCCATCACACCTCATCGGCCATGCTAAGTTTTGAAGCTTTTGATTTGGTGAACGATGCGACCGCCTACCCTGATCAACTGACTACATTAGCCACTTGGCAACCGAGGCGCCTTTTTTTCAATACCTCGTGGTGGTTTTATGGCAGCGAGGAAAAATTTGAACAGGCCGATAAGAGCAAGATGTTATCTTTTGATATAGGCACGTACTACCCTATCCTCGGAAAATCGAACAATGAAATTGCCTCCTTGGCAAGTAGCCAACACCTATGCCAAGGCTTTGGAAGATTAATGACCAGAGGTTCGCAAAAAGAATACGTCGAATTATTGAAAGGGGATCTTCCGAAAAACAAGAACAATCTTTTTGACGGAATTGATACCTCTTGGTCAAGGATTGCCGGTGGGGACGCTATCGGGACTATCCTTCAAGAAGTAGAAAACAATTTCAATTTTAGTGCCCCTAGTGCACATCTAGGCCAATTGCTCGAGGCCCATAAGATTTTAAGCAGTTTGCCCGATGGACATTGGAAAGGAATTAAGATTCAAGAATTGGAAGACATCATACTCTCGGTCAGCGGTCTGTATCTAGAAGCTTCCGCCGAGGCTTCGAATAGTGTTTTGGGTGAAGAGGTGAAGGTAGCCATTGAGGCACTAAATCGCAGCGACGCCAGCATAGTGCTCAAATCGGTAGGCATAAATGCCATTTCAAAAATTAAGGAATCCCATCCGCTGAAGAACAATGAGAAGGTAAATTTGGAGACCAGTTTCGTGGTGCCGACAGATGCTCAATTTACAAGTCCGTACTGGTTGAATGAAAAGGGCAGCTTGGGTATGTACAAAGTTGCTGAACCTAGACTTATTGGTAAACCGGAAACGCCAAGAGCCTTTATAGCAGAATTTGAGTTGGCTTTTGATGGTTACGCAATAACCGTTGCAAAACCTGTTGTGCACCGCTACGCCAAAAGAGATAAAGGCGAACTCTACGAACCTTTCGAAATATTGCCTCATGCCACTGCCAGTTTCGATGACAAGGTTTTGATTTTCTCCGACGGCACACCAAAGCAGATTCCCGTTACCGTTAAGGCACATAAAGATAATGCGAAAGGCGAGGTTCAATTTTGCTATTCGAAGGGCTGGACCGTCGATGTGGAAACGAAAGGCTTTGAAATTCAAAAGAAAGGAGATCAACAAACCTTGATTTTTACCCTTAGTCCACCTGAAAACGAAGATGAGAACTACATTGTTCCTCTTGTAAAAATAGATGGTCAAGAAATCTCCCGAGAACTAGTGGAAATCAACTATGACCATGTTCCCAAGCAATCCATACTATTACCGGCAGAAGCTAAGGTTGTACGCCTCAATATTGAAAAACTTGGTCAAAACATTGGCTATATCGTAGGTGCCGGTGACGATGTACCCACAAGTTTAGAGCAAATCGGATACACGGTACACCTGATAGATCCCGTTACGATTACCAAGGGCTCTTTGGATAAGTATGACGCCATTGTTACAGGAATTCGGGCGTATAACGTTGTACAAGAATTAAAGTTCAAACAAAAATTCTTACTCGATTATGTAGAGGATGGTGGCAATCTTATTATTCAATACAATACCGCTGGTAGGTGGGACAAACAGTTCGAGGAAATCGCCCCCTACCCCTTAAAACTTTCGCGAGATCGTGTGACCGATGAAAACTCAGAGGTGCGAATCATTGCCTCTGATCATGCGCTAGTGAATTTTCCGAATAAAATAGGCGAACATGATTTCGATGGTTGGGTTCAAGAACGTGGTCTATACTTTCCAGATGAATGGGATAAGGCATTTACACCCGTTCTTTCCATGCAGGATACTGGAGAATCCGCTAAAAAAGGTAGTCTACTGGTTGCGCCTTATGGAAAAGGAAACTATATGTATACGGGCCTTAGTTTCTTTAGAGAACTACCGGCAGGAGTTACTGGTGCGTACAAATTGTTCGCCAACATGATATCTTTAGGTAAGGAAAAAGTTGAAACAGCAGATAAAATAAAAGGGTAATGAATACTAATTTCGTTTGGAAAAAGGAGTACAGTATTGTGTTGATACTAAATTTCCTTTACATACTACTGTTCAACTATATAATGACTTCATTTTCGTAAATGGCAGCAATAGATTGGTTTATACTTTGTGGCACCCTTCTTTTTATCGTTGGTTACGGCGTTTGGAAAACCAGGAATAGCCAAAGTGTCAATGATTATGTAGGGGGAGGTCGTGATGCCAAATGGTGGACCATTGGCCTGTCGGTCATGGCGACCCAAGCCAGTGCCATTACCTTTTTGTCTACGCCCGGGCAGGCTTTTCATGATGGGATGGGTTTTGTGCAGTTCTATTTCGGACTCCCGCTTGCCATGATCGTCATCTGTTTGGTCTTTATCCCCATTTACCATAAACTGAAAGTATACACGGCCTATGAGTTCCTAGAGGGTAGGTTTGATCTTAAAACACGCACCTTAGCGGCAATTCTATTTCTAATACAGCGCGGCCTAGCAGCGGGTATTACGATTTTCGCACCCTCTATTATCCTATCCGCAATTTTGGGATGGGATTTACTATGGCTCAATATTATCATTGGAACCTTGGTCATTATCTATACCGTTTCTGGGGGCACTAAAGCCGTGAGCGTTACGCAAAAACAGCAAATGTTCATTATTATGGGAGGCATGTTCGTGGCCTTCTTTTATATTTTAAAGTTTTTGCCCGAAGACATCACATTTACCAAAGCTTTAAAAATTGCAGGGGCCAGCGATAAGCTCAATATTTTGGATTTTAGTTTTGATCCAAAGAGTAGGTACACATTCTGGTCTGGTATTACAGGTGGGTTCTTTTTGGCACTCGCCTACTTCGGTACCGATCAAAGTCAGGTACAACGCTATCTTTCGGGCAAATCGTTACGGGAAAGCCAGCTTGGACTCATCTTCAATGGGATTCTTAAAATACCCATGCAGTTTTTCATTCTACTGGTCGGTATTATGGTATTCGTTTTTTACCAATACAATGCTTCTCCCCTAAATTTTAACCCCTCGGCCACAGAGCGTGTTTTAAATTCAGAATTCGCCTCTGAATACCGGCAATTACAGGAAGAACATTCCCTGCTTGAAATCGATAAGAAGATTGCCCAAAACAAATTCTCGGCAGCCTTGGAGATAAAAGACTTTAATGAGATTGAGGCTACCAAAGCCCACATCATCGCCATCAATACAAAAGACAAGGCCAATCGTGATGCTGCAAAGGCCATGATCGAAAAAGCAGATAAGAATGCGGAAACCAATGACAAGGATTATGTCTTTATTCATTTTATATTGAACAACCTACCTCGCGGACTCATAGGCCTCTTGCTCGCCGTTATATTATCGGCCGCCATGTCCTCAACCGCATCCGAGTTAAATGCGCTGGGTACGATTACAGCATTGGACCTTTACAAACGAAATAAAAAGACAGAAAGCAATGAAAAACACTATGTAAGGGCTTCGAAGGGCTTTACTTTGCTTTGGGGTATTATCGCAATTTTAATCGCATGTGTCGCCAATCTATTTGACAACCTCATACAATTGGTGAATATAATCGGTTCTATTTTCTACGGAAACGTATTGGGTATATTCTTGTTAGCATTCTTCTTTAGGTTCATTCGGGGAACAGCTGTTTTCTGGGCGGCCGTGTTGACGCAGGTAGTGGTCATTGCGCTTTACTATAACCTTATCTTTATTCATCCGTCGGGGGAAGAGAAATTAGGGTACTTATGGCTCAACGCCATTGGTGCAGGCTTGGTAATTGTCTTGGCTGTGGTCTTTGAAGGGCTAGACAGAATGCTTCGAAAGCCTAAAGTTGATGCCTAGCACCTAGTGTAATGCCCGTAAATGAAAAAATGCCCCGCAAAGGCGAGGCATTTTCAATTACTGTTCGAATATGCGCTATTCCGTTGAAGGCGTTTCAAGCTTTAAGGCCTTGGCCTTTTTTGCTTGATTTTCGCAACGATCGCATAAATCTGTAATCTTCTTTAATTCTCTAGCATTCGCAACGGAACCTTGAAAAATCTCATTGGTACGCTTGCCGTTAATATAGCCACAATCCTGAAATAAGTGATAGCTTCTTCCAGAAGGGGTCCAATACACATTGTTCACCCCACCGTTTAAATCTTCGACCTGAGCGGTCTGCTCAGCATATTGCTCCTGTGAAGGGGGATTGAAATCCGTACCGGTTAAACCGGCGATGACCAAGGCTGCAGTGGCAATTGAACCGATAATGCCCTTTTGTTTCCCTGTCATATTCTTATTCGTAAAAATCAAGATGACCATCGGCAAAAAGGCGATTACGCTAATAATGAGGCCTAGTTGATTTTGAATAAAGAACTTGGTTTTGTTCTTCTCAGAAGCCGGATCTAAGCGATTGGCCTTTTTCCAAAGAACGTTGGCGATGACCACTAAAATGAGCATCCCGACCAATATACCGATCAACAATGGCATATTGATGGGAACATCGTACAATTTCATGATTCCAAAAATCTGGAGTCCTATTGAAATGGCCCATAGGATAATAGAAATTACTCGGAATTGCTTAGCCTTACCGGCACTTTCCGCAGTGGGTACAAAAGCTCTTGGTTCTGTATTTGAGGCTTCTGCGGCGGCATCACCTACTTTGGTTATTTTTTTCGGGGTTTTGTTTTCTTCCATTTTAAAGTAAATATTTATTGGTTTTCACAAAGATATACATAAAAAGGTATAGCAATGAAAACAAAACAAATAAAGGCTTGATTATCAGGTAACTGGCTAAGCCATACCTTTCATTGTCAAAAGGGTCATACCCCATACGATCAAGGAAGAAATAAAAATCCCAATAGTATTGGCGATAAAAGCTTTTCGCCGTTCTATTTTAAAGAGGTAGGTGGCAATGCTACCGGCATAAACACCGGTACCTGGCAAGGGAATCATCACAAATATGACCAGTCCCCAAAAACCGTATCTTTTAATTTTGTCCCCAGAATTATTTTTGGCTTTGCGCGCTACATAAACAGCTGCTTTTTTGTACTGCGGCCATTTCAATAATTGGGAGTTCATAGAATTCAAAAAGAAGATCATTAAAGGAAAAACAAGCAGATTGGCCAAAAAACAGCTTGCCAAGACCAAATAGATATTTGCACCTTGAAACATGCCATACGGGATACCCACCTTGGCTTCGCCGAAAGGTGAAATACTCCATAACATCGCAATGATAATATCGTTCAGCATATTGCTTGTTTCCAAAGACTGTAACGCACAAAAAGACGTTTTACTATATGGGTTGCGCCAGTTTTCGGTCTAGGTTTATTTTATTCGTTAAAATGAACCCTTATTCAAAAATTCAACTAAAAAGCCCCGCAATACAGCGAGGCTTCCAGTTGGTATCTGGTTCACTATTACATACCGCCCCACTCTTTCAAAGAGTCGGTATTCATTTTAATGTAGTCATCATTTCCGGCTTCTTTAGCCCCTGCCAAAGATTTCTTGGCAGCTGCAATAGCTCCCTTTTTATCTCCAGCCTTGGCATAGATCAACGATTGCTGACGCAATTGCCAAAAACGAGGTGTTTCTACCATACTCATAGACTTTTCTATCCACTCCTTCGCCTTATTGATATCTTTACCCTCTGAGGCGTAATATAAGGCAGCGGCATAATAATCATTGGCACTTGGCCCGGCCATTACACGGTCAATATCTTTCATGACCGCCGCATCGGTCGGCACTTCAAATTTTACCGCTACATATTGGTTTTCCCACATCATACCTAAATTAGCAGAGTTCGTTGCCAAATCATCTATGGTAATGGTAAAACTCTCTATGATCGTACCTTCTGGCATCATGAACACAGGTACTGTGGCCTTTGCCGCTACTTTGGACTCTTCCCAATTCTGAGGGGTGCCGCCACCTTCGGTATCGGTATAGAAGAAAACTTCCCAAGTTTCTTTACCTGGTTTGGTAAATATTGAATAGGTACCGGCTTCTACATCTTGACCACCTATTTTAACAGCGTCGCTAAAGGAAATCAAGGTATAGCCATTGGCACCGGTGCGCCATAATTTGTCATAGGGTACCAAATCACCAAAAATGGTTCTCCCTCGCATGGAAGGTCTTGAATAAGTTACGGTAACATCCGTTAGGCCAACTTGCTGCTCTATCTTGGCAGCAGGACTTGGCTGAGGAGTATTAATTTGTGCTTGGGCCGAAAATGTAAGGGCCAAAACGAAAAGGAATAGTACTGATTTTTTCATTGGTGCTCGAATTTAAAGGTTTTCACAAAACTATATATAAACCCCAGCTAGGATTGTTAAGGAAGTCTTAAATATTGGTCAATTTTGCATGCATAGTCTAGCTGCAAACGATTTAGTCGACCGCAAAAGCCCGCGATAAGGTTCCATTGCCCAAATACAGACTAAAATAGTAAATCGCCGGGTGCAAGGTAGCGACATCAATAGTTTCGTTTTCAAAGAGGTCTTCAGATAAATAATGTATTCTACGCCCGGTACTATCAAAGATGGCCCACCCCAATACCGGCTGGTCGGTAACCAATTGGAATTGTAATTCATTAGATCCAAATTGGCGATACAAAACAAAATCGGTGGTCGCTTCAGGATCAGTCGGAGTAAGTTCCGCGTCTGATGTGGAGAAGGAGTACAAAAGCGATGGAAGCTCAATTCCCCTAGCCTCATCTACAAATCGCTCAGAGGATACGAGATACTCATTGTCGCCAACGAACGTAATCCCCTCGGTTTGCGAAAAGCCAATAGTAATGTCGATGTTCTCTACCGTACCACCAAAGATAGCCTCGGTGGTTGCGCCAGAAATGCGATAAACGAATGACCCTAGAATGGAGCTATACCCCAAAACATAGAGTTTTTCGGTTTGCGCATTATAACTCGCCGAGGTAACCAGGCCGTTTATGGGAAAACTATCCATTCTCCTTGCCGTATGGTTCCCTGGAATTTTCGGAATCGCGTAGGCCACAGTATTGTTAGTCTGCCATTGTTTGGTCAAAATAATCAGCTGATCATCGAGAGCAAAAAGTGCTTCTGCATCCCAATCGCTATTTCCGGTGTTGGTAAAATCGGTCTGATCCTCATAGGCAAAACCTATTTCATCGGCCGAAATCGTGTCGACCGAATCATATAAATTTTTAGACACCCTATATACCTTTAGATTTTGACGGATACCGACATTGTTCCCAAAATCGGCAATGTAAAAATACTCCTCATCTTGGGCTAGGTCTTCCCAGTCAATATTTTCTGCATTGGAAATACTCACACTTCGGGTAACAAACATCGTTAGCGTATCGATTTCAAAAAGTTGGGCCGAATTTCCCGAATCGTTATGGGTGATCAACTTTCCCTTATGATACAGTAGTCCCGAAGTCTCCCATACCCGATCTGGCAATTCCCCGACCTGCCTAACCTCTGTTTGCGCAGAAAGGCTTAGCATAAAGCAAAGGGTTACAAGTAAAAGAATGGTTTTCATAGTAATTTCATCTGAAAATTACGAAATAGCCAGCATATATAAGTTTATAACGCAAACTGTGTGCTACATTTTCGATAAAGCACGATTTCAGTTTGCTTAACGAGATATACAATTTATAATTTGTTTAACTATTTTAAAATATAGTTAAACAACA
>CALIJE010000136.1 GCA_938017825.1 uncultured Flavobacteriaceae bacterium | reverse complement strand
ATTTGGGAATCTCTTTAACTAACGCAGTATTTGACAGTTAGGTATAAACTTTTCGATGAAGTGCAACCTTATTTTGAGTTGGCCACATTTATAAGGCAGAACCTTTGGTCAAAACATCCGTTCCTAGATGTTTATCATCTGTATTATAGTACCATGCACGTGTTTTTGGCATTTTAATACTCCCTACAAGCTCTTCCCCACTCAAAACTATATATTCACCATCATTTGCCGCTTCATCATGATAGAATTGGTACATTTCCATGGCATAGGTTTTTGGGTTAAAATAAAAGTACCACGTATCCTTGCCTACCTCAGGGGTATAATTCACTTTTAAAACCAAATACTCTTTTTGTTTGAACCTTTTGCGTTGCACTTTCGAATCTAGAATGGTCCCTGGGTCTTTGAGCTTCATGGGCAGGCCATATAGATAGGTGTAATAATCTTTGTACATGTGAGCGCGCTCACAGCTCAAACGATGCTTCTTTTTATCGCTCTCAGCTATATCGGTGCTTCCATTGAACATGAGGGTGCAGGCACCCTTGTTTATGGTTTGTTCAATTACCTCATCTTCTTTGGTAGATTTCACCCGAAAGTACTCTTTAAGAAGATTCATGCTGATATTGCTTACCCGCTTTTTGCCATCGGGTGTGCTCATGGTAACAATGAAATCGGCATTAAAGGAAGCCCAATCCCCCTCTGGATCATGGTATGCGATGGCCTTATCTAGTAGTTGAATTCCTGTTAAATCTTGACATTGAGACAGGACAGGAATACAGAAAATTATCCATAAAAAAAAGTACCTCACCATAGTCAATTTTAACTATGCCTAAGGTACTTAAATCTTAGAAATAAAGAACTATTCCTCTTTGGCTTGTTCAATAGTTGCCGGCTCAACCGAACTGTCATGAGCCGTATGATATTGTTCTAATAGATTCATAGTTGCCATCATCAAATCTTTAGTTTCCAATAATAAGGAGAAGTACAAGGTTGTATTTTTTGGACTAGATTCTTCAGTTCGCGTTCTGGCCACTTGGGTTTGTATTTTTTCAGAAACCATATCAAATAGTTTCTGCTTACTCTCTAATACAGCGCCTATTTCTTCGAAAGATCTATTGTCAAAAGCTTTTTTTGTATCCCCTAAAATAGATTCTAAGGCTTCATCAATTTCTCTAAGTTCTTTAACCTGATTGTACTTTAACTTTTTATGGTTGTTGTTGATATGTTTATGGCTAATTTTAGTAATGTACTCCAATGACTGCGCCATATCTTGCAAGTATCCTAATATATTGATATAAAAATTACTGGCCCCTACACTTGCTTCATCAAGATTTTTAATGAAATAGAAGATATTATCTCGTAAATCATCTATTTCGCTCGACAATTTGATTACTCCTTTTTTGTTCTTTTTAAGCAAAGCTAAATCTTGAACCGCTAAGCCATTGATACTATTGGTATACAGCTTATTCGTTCTTTTTACTACTCTAGCTATGTTTCCAGCACTTTCTTCAATAACACCTTGTATGGAACTGCTTTCAGCTCTGTTGAGGGTGTCTTCCGCTTTTAATTCTTTAGCTTTCTTATTATAAGCAATGTAATTTCTGGCCAATAACAATACCGCTGTAAACAGTAGAATAGCAATTGCCGCACCTTTTCCAAAATTGATTATTGTCAAAACTGTCCCTGCAGCAATAAAGGCAATAATTGCGGTACCAAACCAACCTCCAATAACATTGAGCACTCCAGCAACACGATATACGGCACTTTCTGCACCCCAAGCCTTATCAGCCAAAGAAGTACCCATGGCCACCATAAAAGTTACATAGGTTGTTGACAATGGTAATTTGTATGAAGTAGCAATTGAAATAAGTATCCCTGCTACCATTAAGTTTACTGCTGCACGAACCATATCAAATGCGGGTAGTTCGTGAACTTTATCCTTTGATAGCGCAATTACTGGTTTTTCAAATTGTTTGTCTATTGACAATTGCACTGACTTCGGGAGAAGTGCACTAAACCAATTTGAAATCATAATCGACCCACGTACCAATCCTCTCGAAAGGAAATTCGGTTGAAAACGCTCATTGGCTTCCCCTTCTCTCGATAAGTTAATTTCTGTATCTGCCACATAACGTGCCTTCTTAGATAGCCACAGGGTGGCAACCATGACAGCTCCAGACAAAACCAATAGCAATGTAGGTGTAGGTACTTTTTTAGAAAGCACCTCCATACTAAATTCTGCTGCGGGTACCCCAGCTAATTCCCATGCCTCATACGATTGCCAGGCTGCAATAGGAACGCCAATAAAATTCACCAAGTCATTCCCCGCAAAGGCAAGGGCAACTGCAAAAGTACCCACACCAATAATCAGCTTATAAATATTGATTTTTGCGAATTTCATTAAAGCATATGAAAGTAAAGACCAGATTAAAAAATTGGACGTAACAATACCAATCCATTGATCTTCCAGAAAATCTTTAATTTTAACCCCACCAATTAAATCAAAGCTTTCACCGGCATATGGCGTGCCTTTGATACCTTTCATTAATATGAAATAAGTGATTGCAGAAAGGGCAACTCCTCCAAACAAGGCTCCTGCCCAAGTTGCTTTTTTTTCAAAATTATAGGAAAGTAGTAGTCTCGAAATCCATTGCACAATGGCACCCACCGAAAACGCGACGAAGACCGATAACAGAATACCCGAGATAATTTGAATGGCCTTTTCAGTGTTGATATAATTCACTACTTCAGCAATACTACCATTGTCAGCAAAAATCTTAATCAAAGACATCGCTACAGCTGCTCCTAATAAGTTGAAAACTATAGAAACCGTAGTAGAAGTTGGCATTCCTAGCGTATTGAAGAAATCTAGTAGTAAGATATCAGTAATCATTACTGCCATAAAAATGAACATGATTTCATTAAAATAGAACTCCCCAGGATTAAATATTCCCTTTCGCGCAACCTCCATCAATCCACTTGAAAACACTGTTCCACAGAGAATACCTATGCTGGCAACAATCATGATGGTCCTAAAAGAAATGGCCTTAGAACCTATAGCAGAATTTAAAAAGTTTACGGCATCGTTACTTACACCAACAACTAAATCGGCAACGGCCAAAACGGCCAAAGCAATAACGATTAACAAATAAATATTATCCATAATTTCTACTTATTTCAATTTCGCAAATATCTATAACTACGCGTGATTTAATGTTATTTTAAAGTTATGTTATCGTTTAAAAATGAATGTCCACTTGCAGACGATACATTAGACCGTCTGTGCCATTATCCTCAGCAAGATAACTCAAATCAGTTTGTACTTTTAACTTATGTCCGGCCAAATATTTAGAAAGACCTATGGTGTATTGCGTTTCTGCATTTCTTCCGGTTAGGTCATCTAGATTAATACTGGTATATCGTCCTGAAACTTCCAAATTATTTTTGAATAAATACCCTGTTTGTAGGTTGAGTCCGTTCCCTACCCAAACCACATCTCCTGTTTCTGTACCATCAGAATTTTTTGCGATAGGATCGTCGGCACCTCTGTCTGCGTATTCCCACATAAATGAGAAACCGCTATACTTAAACATGCCATCAAAAAAGAAGGTGTTGATATCCGTTTCATGAAAACCGATATCGTTAAACATGTATGAGCCTTGATTGCTTCTTGTCTTTACTGCATTCTTATTGGTGTCATAGTTAAGCGCAAACATTAATTTTGGCATTTCTTCCCTTTTCAAATCACTTCCGCTGTAATCACCTTTACTTTTAAATTTACCGAAAGGAAGAAATTCCACTCTTGCAGTATATTGATGACCCCCTAAATTTCCTTGGGTGATATTTCTTCCTTCACCTTGAGATAATGCAAGTTTTTCACGAATTAAAAACTTCTCGCCGAGAGTAACATGATGCCGTAGTTGCATCCCCATATCACGGTCAATATTAAAACGACTATTTAGTAAAGAACGATCTACCTGCTGCAAATTCCCTGAAGAAATCACACGCTCAATATTACCTGGTAACTTGGTTTGACCTAACCACAATTCAAAGTTTTCATAGAAATTCCACATTACAACTGCATCCAAAATGTATCTCGGGGTATTTCTAGTGAATTCTGATCCTCCGGAAATATCTCTATTTGAAAGACCCAACTCCATTTTATACTTCAACTTTGGAGAAAAAGCAAAACCATCGAATTTTAGTCGAGCTCGACGCACCAAAAAGTTTTGTTCAGGATTAACAAGACCACCATCGGCGCCTTCATCCCAACTGGCGATAGTTAAAAATTGCATACGAGTACCTATTTTCATGGTCCAGGTACTGTCTTTTCCAACTAAGTTAAAAAGACCTTTCCCAAATGCTGGAGCGTTTGTTTCTTGAGCAAAGGAAGTTACAGAAACGAGTAGAATTAGCCCTAGGGCAAAGTTTGTAAATTTCATTAAGAATTAGTTTTTGTCGTGTGCAAATAACATACACCAATGTTAACTTAAGGTTGTGCGAAGGTTATGATTCGGAGAAGAAATTGTAGGTTATCAACAGTTACGATTTCAATTTGTAGCTCGGTTTGAAACGAGTGTGTCCAGGCTAACTTGAGAAACGAACTTTAAGTTTTTCATAGTCAAGCACAAAAAAAGCTACCTTGGCCAGAGGTAGCTATTGGATTTCAAAAAACTAGTCGACAAAAACTAATATGTGCAATGAAATCTCATTTGTCTAAAGACAATAACGAAGATCGTTGTTGCATGTCACCCTATTGTAATCACAATATTATGTAATCTTTAATTTTCTCAATATTTGCTTATGTCCATATACGAAGGGCTATTTTATGTCGTTTTCAATGTAAATTTAATGTTATTAAATAGTTGGTTTAATGTAAATTAATACTAACTTTGAACCATCAATAAAATTGTAAGTCATGAAAAAAGCCCTCTTACTTATTGCCATATTTTCGGTTTCCATTGCAACATTCGCCCAAACTAAACCTGAAATGAAATTGAACAAGGAAACCAATTTAATTGAGGCCACTTACTTTTACGAAGATGGTACGGTAAGCCAAAAAGGAACGTTCAATTTGGAGAAAAAACTGCACGGAGAATGGACAAGTTTTAATACTGATGGGAAAGCCATTTCTGTGGGTTCATACAACAATGGTGTAAAATCTGGAAAGTGGTTATTTTGGTCTAACGATATCATGAAAGAGGTAGAGTATAGTAACAATGCCATAGCCGCTATTAACGAAACAAAAAATACGGAGGGAATTGTGAGTAAGGACTAAAAAACTAATTACGATAAATAAAAAATGCCCCGATGTTTATCGGGGCATTTTTTATGGAAAAGATTTCCAAATTTAGTTCTTAGGGATTTCGGTAACGTCTGTCTGTTCATCAATACGTTCAAAATCAGCCATTGAAATACTCAATATTGAAAGACTATTATTAATCCTTGTTATTTCATTTTCTGCCACGATAACGGGAACTTCGATGGTCTCATAACCCAAATAGCTGATGACCAAAGTGTACGTTCCTGATTTTAAGTGCTCAAATTCGAAATTTCCATGAAAATTGGTTTCCGCAGCTCGCTCGGCACCTTTCAATTGCACATTTGCAAATAGAATCGGCTCCTCATTCATTCCAGAATCGGTAACCGTTCCTTTGATGCTTCCGTTCTGAGCGAAAGTCATAAGAGAGAAAAAAATCGAACAAAAAAATACTACTGCTTTCATGTACTACAAAGAAAAGAACACAATGTAAACTTATGGTTATGCTCAGATTATGAATTCATGAACGAATGGTTAATATATCGTAATAGAAAGCCCCACAATACAGTGGGGCTTTCAGTGGTATTTAATTAGAGTTTCGTTTCTAGAAACCCAATCAAACATATTCTTCCACTTAGTTCCGCGTCCATCCGGCGCTCCAGCTCGAATAATCGGCTCCGGTACCATTGCCAATCCCAGTAAAGAATTCCGATTCGCCAAAAGACTCCCCAGTGTCGTTTTTCAGATTTAAAATCACATCATCAAAAGTGATATCGGTTACCCCGGTATCGCCATCCAATACGCCTTGACCAGTAGGACTGCTGGCACCATCACTATCTAAATCAAAACCCTCTGCAAAACCTGAAAGGAGTACATTGTTAAAAAGCGCTCTGGTACCTGCCCTTAATCGAATCGCTTCATTTTCATTAGACGACCCATTACCGTTAATTGTAAGATTGTTGATTATAGGAGCAGACCAAAATAAAGGGCTTGAGTTGTTCCCGATATCAGTGTTGAAACCATCACCTTCAATGCCCTTATCATGCGCTTGTCGATGTTCTATGTAAACGTTTGTCAAGGCGCCGGTAAAACCTTCTGTCCAGTCAACAGAGTCATCTTGTGCACCTATAACCGATACAAAAGAGGCATTCACGGTGCCTCCAAAAAATTCAACCCCGTCATCCTTACCTTCGAATGCTTGAATATATTCGATTGTCGTTCCGTTGCCCACACCATAAAATGAAAACCCATTGTTCTCAGAAGAAGCGTCTGCAGCACCCCCTGAATATTCGATTCGCAAGTATTTGATAATTCCCGAGTTATCATCTGCTACATTGCCTCCGTAAGGTAAACCACCTATTTCAGAGGTAGAGGTAGCATCACCACCACTAACGGAATTGATCGGGGCCTTCCCTAAAACAATTAGCCCGCCCCAATCGCCTGGATTGGGAGTAGCCGAATTTGACGTAAATACGATAGGATTTGATGACGTTCCCTCCGCCATTATTTTTCCACCCTGCATAATCGCCACATAAACATCCGCACCTGTAGTGGCCTTGATGACCGCACCAGGATTTATCGTTAATGTTATACCTTCAGATACGATCAAAGCACTTGTTAGATTATATTCGGTTCCCGTCTCCAAAATAAGGTCTTCAGCCAAGGTTCCTCCAATTTCTGTCGTACCCGGATTTGTAGGATTTCCAGGATTACCACCTTCCTGATTTATAATAACGTCTGCTGTATCATCAGCTGCACAACTTGCGAAAAAAATTGAAAGTACCAATGCACTCAAGTAAACTAAACTCCTTTTCATGATCTAAAATTTTTGATTTGTTATGTATTAGAATTTGTATTTGAATTGAAACCCTATGTTTAGGCCTCTTGTATATTTTGAAAGCACTACATCCCCTCCATCAACCTCTCGAATACGTTCGATATTTGGATTCAAAAGGTTCTTGAAACTTGCATTTAATTCTATCTGTTCATTGATATTGTTCTTTAAAACAAAATCTAAGGTAGGCACACCTTTTTCGATGATATTCCCTAATTGACCCGACCCCAGTGCGTCAATACGGTCAGAGAAATAGGAAAAGACCAAATTTGCTACAGGTTTATATTCCCCGAAGGTTGGGCGATAGCTTAAGTCTGCATTTATCAATAATGGCGACGCCCCTTGCAATTGATCGGAATCTCGGTCGAATGAGGTCGAAAACACGCCATTGCTTTCCTTAAGATCCTGTTTTGTATGGGTATAGGTTGCATTCAATCCGGTAGATAAAACACTTTGGTCATCCTCATTCGATATCAATGCTTTGCGCAATTCCACCTCAACGCCCAAAACCTGTGCCTGATCTCCTGTTCTAAAAAAACGTTGAGTTCCCGTTGCGTCATTTGCAACAACCAAGTTTACCGGATCGTTGATGGCTTTTGCAAAAGCGGCAATTGAAAAAAGCTCACTTGGTTTCATGAACCACTCGTATTTTAGGTCTAGATTATAGATTCTCGAAAAAGCAGGGTCGTTCAAGAGGTTTGGATTACCCCCGATGCGCTGCGTTACATCTTCATAAACAAAGGGAGCCACCTCTTTAAACTCAGGATTTGAAACTGTACTGCTAAATGAAAATCTAAGGTTTTGGTCTTCATTCAAAGCATACTTAGCATTCAAACTAGGCAAGACAAAAAACTCACTAGCAGCACGTTCACCGGGGTCGGTAGCAGGTAGATTAATTACATCGTAAGCTATATCCTGATCAAACTTTTCTAGGCGAATGCCTGGAACCAATGATAATTTTTCATTGATTTGATATATGGCATCCGTGTAAAAGGCATGTACATTCAGATTTCCTTCATATGTATTTTCAAGATTTCCGGGGAGATTAACATTTCCTAAGCCGTTTTGTGGGTCAAGACCGTTAAAAACAACCGTATTAAATACAGTTCCGATGTTATCTCTTGAAAATACTGCATTTAGATCCCTAACATCCCCAATCTCGGTATTGGGCTGAATAAGGTCATAGCCATAGCGAATGTTTTCAAAAGTTCTTTGTTTTGTTCTGCCATTATACCCAAAATTGAAATCCAATTTTTCCGAAACCTTATAAGACAGATTAACTCGGGCATTCAATTCACTGTCCTCTATGTCCTGAAAGTAACGCTGATTATCATAAGCGATATTGCTGAAAAAGGAACCATTTGTACTTTCGTCGTTGTCTAATTCAAGGTCATAGCGCTCCACAGAAATACGCTTACGATCTGGTTGACGTGCCAATACCGTATTGTACCCAAGTCCCCAATCCAATTTCATTTTTTCGCCCAACGTACTTGTTCCCAAAAGTTGATTTACAAAAATCATATCTTGATTGAACTGCACGTTCGATTGGTAAAAACCACGATCGGTATCAAGTATCGCATCACGGTTGCTCCCCAATCCTTTTGTTCCAAAATAGCCTACCTCATCTGTGGCATCGTTGATGAACAAAGAGTTGAACTTAACTTTATGATCGTTATCTATGCGATACACGATGTTGGCCATAGCCGTAGTGTTTCGGCTGTACTCATATTCCTCAGAATTTGGAAAGCGTTTCTTTTCCACTGTAGTATAATCTACCGCCGGCCCTTCTCTGTACTCAAAAGAATTGCCGAATGAAGCCGTGGCAAAAACACTTAGGCGAGACGTTTCTCCAAGGTTCCAAGATTTACCGCTAGCAAAACTTCCTGCTATCCCGGTATTGCCTTCTGAAGGTATGGCATCAATCCCATGTGATAGTATCACTGCATAGGGGTTGTTACGATATCGGTTGTAAAAACCGAAATATCCTGTGCCTTCACTTTTAACAAAATCGGTCCCCGCAGCATTGGTATTGATACTAGTACCCAAGTCTATATCGAGAAAAAAATCACCGGTATGTTCCTTGGAAGAAATATCTACATTACCCGCAGCGAAATCACCATAAAACTTGGCGGCATGGGTTTTACTGACCGCCACGTTCTGAATGACATCGGAAGAAAACAAATTGAGATCAATATTCTTTTTTTCAATATCATTGGACGGCACGGGTAGTCCGTTATAGGTCGTATTCAAATATCTATCCCCCAGACCACGTACATATACGTTACCACCACCTTCTTGTTTCGAGACCCCTGAAATTTTGTTCACCGCGGCAGCTGCATTGCTTATACCTTTAAAAGATAATTCTTGGGCGCCGATGCTCTCTTTAACAATATTTGCCGATTTTTGATCAAGCAACAAGGCGGTCTCAGACTCTTTCTTGGTTGTTCCGGTTAGTACTACCTCTTCCAATTCTACCCCTCCTGCAGCGTCTAAGGCCACATTCACTTGAGTAGTCTTACCCGC
>CALIJE010000135.1 GCA_938017825.1 uncultured Flavobacteriaceae bacterium | reverse complement strand
GATAGCAGAGCAATTGGGTCTGGAGGCAGATGCACGAACAAACATCAAAGCGACCGAAGCCGATTATAAAACAAATGTGCCAGGTGTTTTTGTCGCCGGAGATCAGCGTAGAGGACAATCCCTAATTGTTTGGGCCATTTCTGAAGGGCGACAGGCAGCCCATCATGTGGATGCATTTTTAATGGGAGAATCAGCATTGCCATTAAAAGGTGAAGGAGATCTACCAAGGGTATAGGCCAATTAGGTTATCCCTATACGATTCGTATTTATACCGCGTTCTAGGCGTCACCCTAGAATTATTCCTTGCCATTTGCAATAACACTTGCAATTGTTGTACATTACTTAGGTATAGGAATACATAGATTCGTCAATAGCGATAATCCTACCTCAAGCTACCTATGAAAAGAGCTCTGATAATTTTTGGGTTATGTTCTCTTCTAAACACAACCGAAACGTACTGCCAGGTGCCAACCAATTCATACGAAGTAGCTTTTGATCAATTATTTGCGGCTGAAGCACCATCGTATTATAAGGGTTTACAGACAATCCTTTACGAATTTCAAGAAGAACTGGTCTCAAAGGGTCTACTAAAAAACGACAGCTATGAAAGCTATTGGAAACTACTCAAGGAAGTACGTGATGATGGGAAGATTCGTATAGAGCCTGAATTTGACTTAGATGCCAAAGTTCAGCAATTGGGCAATGGAATCGAGAAGGTCTATTTAAGCACAAAAAGTAGTGTGATCTCGAGAAAGTATTTGAATACTGAACATTCGAAAGACTATGTTTTCATGCAACAGCTAACAGAACTGGCGCGTGAGGGAGTAAAAGTGGACCGCCCCAAATATGTCGAATTGATGATGAAAGTTTACAATTATGAGGATTTTAAACTACCTCTGATTAAATTGAGACTAATGAGATGTATAGACCCAAAGACCGAATTAAATTTTGTAGTGTATCTTGGGAAGCCCACACAAAACTAAATATGATTACCGATTAGGGCTCGTATTGCACCGTCGAATTCAGAAAAATGGTAACTTTAAGCGGCCTTCCTTTTTGAAGCCTGATAGTTCATATAACTGACCTCCTATGCAAATAATCCGTATAATTTCAACACTTGTGCTTGTTTTGCTAATTGGCTGCAAACCTACTACCAAAAAAAATAATGGTACCGAAAACATAGATAACTACACGGCGCAATTGGACAGTTTACTGGATACCAAAAATCCTAGAAAATTCAATGGCGTAATACGCATTGTCAAAAACGGGGAAACCAAATATCAAAAGGCACATGGCTATGCCGATTTCGAGAAAAAAACACCCTTAGCGTTTACCGACAACTTTAGAATTCAATCGAATAGCAAACAAATAACCGCGGTACTGATCTTAAAACAAGTTGAACAAGGCAATATAGATTTGGATCAACCCATAAGAACCTATTTGCCCCAGTTTGCCCAAAGCTGGGCCGATTCGGTTACAGTGCATCAGATGCTTAATATGTCGGCTGGTATCCTCGATGAGAATGAACCCTTGCTTTTTGAACCTGGAACCGATTTTAAATATAGTAATCCGGCTTATGGAATGTTAGGCCAAATCTTTGAAGCCGTCTCCGGTAAAACCTATATAGCTGCTGCAAACGATATGTTTAACGAGCTAAAAATGAAGAATACCTTCTGTTATGAGTTGGGCAAATACCCCAACTTGGTACTCAATGGATATGTAAATACGGCTAATGAATTTGAGTTCTTTGATTTTTATTCGGATGTAGTCGGATTTACAGAAGAAGGTTGGAAGAAATTTGTGCCGGCAGGTGGCATTATTTCAAATTTGGAAGATCTGCATATCTGGGATACGAATCTACACAATGGGAAGATATTAAACGAAGAAACCTATGAACTGATGACCACGTATAGCATCACGGCCAAACACGCTGCGTATGGCGACGAAAAGGTCGGATATGGCTATGGACTTCGTATTCGTGATAAAGACATGATCAAAGATATCGGCCATGCAGGAAAAGGCTTGGGCTTTATATCGATTAAAATCTATATTCCCGAAAAGAAGGTCAGTGTGATCGTATTGGAAAACCAGTATTCTAGGAATAGTGATATTGTTTATCACTTTCAAAAAGAGGTTAGGGCCATCGTATTAAATAGCAGCCTTGTAAAATGAACAGTTTGAGCTACAACCGTACCCCTCTTTTGTTCATATTTGTATTTCTTACTGCTGTACAGGGTGTTTAGAGGATGTTTCGCACTGGGCTATCGAATTTACGCCGGTAGCATCATCGAGTTTTTCTTTTTATAGTTACGCGCATCAGGGCGTTGTTGAAATCTTGGCTGTCCTATCCAAGTATGAAAAGTGTATTGAATAACGCATCTCAGGTTATAGATCCAATAAGCCGGCAATAGATTTCTAATTTGAAATTTGTTAACTTTAAACAAGCTTGAAATTAGTCTATCAAGGCCATACTGAGCTCTCAAGTACAACTAAAAACCGGTTTAAATCAAGACTCCAATGGAAAAAATTAACCAAACCAAAAAAAACGGTACCCAGCAGGAGAAAAAGATAAAAGAGACTGCCGAAGGCCTTTATGACACCAAAAAAGAACCCAGAAAATCGCTTGGCATTTTTTTCAAAAACCAGAATAGGCTCATCATGAATTCCATCGCAATAGCCGATAGAAAGGCTGCCATTTTAATACGGGTGAATACTGCCATAGTTTCGGCTTTGATCGTATTTGAAAGTTACTTCAAAACGACCATCGGTACGAATCAATATATAATCCCGACATTGATCATTGGGCTTTCCATATCACTATTTTGTGCCCTACTTGCAGCGAAACCATTTAGTTTCACAATGTTCAAAGTTTTTAGAACGGTGATTAAGCGGAAGTACCCGAAACTAGAGGCCAACAATTTTATGCTGTTCGAAGACGTCGATTTTGAAGCCTATGAAGCTTCTATGAAAAAAGTAGTGAATAGCCAGGACTTACAACTAGGAAATCTTACGCGCTTTAATTATTTTATGAGCAAAAGCATAGCCAAAAATTATTTCCTGCTTGAAGTTGCATATAGCTTTTTTATCCTCACCCTACTAGTGGTAGGCATACTCTATGCAATCTCGCTGTTTTAAATCGCAGAAGAAAAGCCAAGGTGTAACAAACAAGAAAGTCATTATTTAGAAACTGCTCGAATTTCATGAATCAAATTAGTGCATAGCGGCTAGACAAACTATTTAAAAATGAAAAATACAGTACTTATAATATTGTTATTTGGTTTGATACTCAGCTGTAAATCGGACAACATTTCAGGTGAAGAAAAGAAGCAAATTATTTCCGAATTAAACGGCATCAATGAATTAGATCAAGAATATGCCGGAATACCGCCTCAAGAATTGATCGATGTATACGGGTATAAAAAAGCTTGGGAGATTTTTGAACGTCAAAGAGACAGTATCGGCCTATTAAATCAAGGAAAAATCAAAAAACTGTATAAAAAGTATGGTTATTTGGGCCATGCCGAAATAGGTAAAAAGGCATCCAGTGATTTTTGGATCTCTATACAACATGCTGATAATGATATCCCATTTCAGCAAGAGATGTTGAGCGCCCTAAAAGAGGAAGTTTTAAAAAATAATGCCAGTAAGCTTGAATATGCGATGCTTGAGGACAGGGTTAATGTAAATATGAAACGTAAACAACGCTTTGGCACCCAAGTAACCTATAATTCTTATGGGCAGGCGGTTCCAAAAAACGGATTGCTTGATTCGATCAATATCCAACAAATCAGAAAAGATTATGAATTACCCCCTCTTTTGGAATACTATAATGGCATGACTACAAGCCACTTTGAAATGAACAAGGCAAATATGTTGAAAAAGGGAATAGCAGCACCAAAATTATACAAATAAGGCCATATGCAGACTGTATTTCGAATTACACTTATTATCGCGGGCGTGATAAATTTTCTACCATCACTTCTTGCCTTTTTTCCCGATAAGCTATCCGAGGCATACGGCATTGAACTGGTAAACAACAACTTAGAGATCGTACTGCGTCATAGGGCCATTCTTCTTGGGCTAGTTGGAGCCCTGATGATTTATTCGGCCATCGTAAAAAGGTACTATATGGTCTCGGTGATGATCGGCTTCATTAGTATGATATCGTTTGTGCTCCTATTTTACCTTATAGGAGATATCAATGACGAGCTATTTAAGGTACTACAATTTGATTGGGCCGCGATTTTGATTTTGCTACTCGGGCTAATTTTGTACAAGTTCAAAAAGTAAAAATTCGTACTTTTTTATACCGCGCTTTTTACAATTGATAAAAACGATCCAATAGTATCGGAAATACACAAAAACGGATTGCTTTTACGGCCCAATGTTCTTTATGCACAATTCTCTTGGAGATCAAAGCAATGGCATTCGTATCGAAGTAGCACAAATAATGCGTGCAATATAGGAACAAAAAAAGCCCCGATTCGTTTGAATCGGGGCTTCGAAGAAGGCGGCTTCCTACTCTCCCACTTGGTATAGCAGTACCATCGGCGCTGGCGGGCTTAACTTCCCTGTTCGGAATGGTAAGGGGTGAGCCCCGCCGCCATGGCCACCTAAATTGTCATGCCCAACGGGCATCTATTCTTTGAATGACATAATAAAGGGACAGTTTCGAGAATTTCGGTCTTGTACGGGTCTTATAACCCACGTATTTTTTAAGCATAAAGTATAGAACATCATCGTTTGCGGCCTTTGTTGAAAGGTGTTCGCGCCCTCCCGAAGGAGGGCGTGATCGCGCAAGCTTGACGGGCAATTAGTACCACTCGGCTACGGACGTTGCCGCCCTTGCACCTATGGCCTATCGACGTGGTAATCTTCCACGGCCCTTTAAAGAGATCTCATCTCGTGGCTGGTTTCGCGCTTATATGCTTTCAGCGCTTATCCGATCCCGACATAGCTACCCGGCAATGCTTCTGGCGAAACAACCGGTGCACCAGCGGTCAGTCCGACCCGGTCCTCTCGTACTAGGGTCAGCTCCGCTCAAATTTCTAACGCCCGCAGTAGATATGGTGTTGTTGCTGTCGTCGTTGTTCGATTGACGGATTTCGAATTACGATCCCTGCTAGTCTCGGGTTTCGTATTTCTCAACTGGCTGTTGTCGATCGAGTGAGTCGTGATGGTGATGATGATAGGGCTGATGATGTTGGTGGAGACTTCAATGCCGAGCTAGTAAGGCTGTAACGAGAAGACGACGGTCGACGGATATCCCATGCATGCGACGGCGGATGTTCTTAAAATCTTGATGATGATGACGACCAAAATAACCGAGGAGGAGCACTCGCTTGGTTCACCGCATACTCTGGTGTATGCATTCAACACCTTAAAATTTTACACAAAGTCTGAGTGACGACGATGGGGCCAAGCAAACTAGCAAGTAGGTGTACGTACTACACACGTGAGTGATACGTACACATGACGGACGGACGGAGGAAGCTACGGATAGTATGCGGCACGCGGGATCATGATTATGGTATACTGGCTATGCATGCGGATACTTCTTCTTCGTCTGTGTGAGTGTGTATTATACCCAACTGACTAACTCCAATCCTCCTTTGCCTCTTTCGAAGTTTCAACAATGGTCGAACGACGACGATGGTTGCTCGCTCACATGCTTGGTTTAGTCGCTCGTTTATTTCTCGGTTTGCCGAGATTGGTGCAAGTGGATGGCTACCATTCTGAGGCTAGAACTGGGACGTACGATAGCGCATGCTAGACACACGATTGAGAACCTTCTACTAATTTAACGTGTAAGCATGGCCTTAAATCGAGCCGCTCTTTACAGTAATTTCATTGTCCAGACCAAATGTTGTATAGCAATCTGCATGCATGGTTAGGAGGAGAAATGTGGCAGACTTCCGAACGGTCCGGTGTATGTCTGAAGTGTACAAAGCTTAGCTCGTCCCCCTGATCCTCGGACTATCATCAGACAATCTTGGGCAGCACCCACTTGCACCCATTTTCATTTATTTTCAACTCCGCCTGCCTCTTGAATATATGTCTGGTAATAAATCACCGAGGTTGAAGAAAAAGAAGTCTCTAGCCACGTTTGTTGGTGTGAGATTAATTTAGACCCTGTCGCACATAAGACGGTAGAAAACACTATTTTGCTGCTGACTGCGATGGATGACCTTCCGTGACAAGAGCAATTACCCCTGATGATAACCCAATCGTTATAAGTTCGTTCTGCATTCAAGAACTGTATGCTGTACGTACGTATATCGTCTCCATCTCTACGTATATCAGC
>CALIJE010000134.1 GCA_938017825.1 uncultured Flavobacteriaceae bacterium | reverse complement strand
CTTTTTATTTGGCTTAAGAAAAGAGCAAACGCAATTGCATCGGCGATTATTGTTACTTATCGAAAATTGGATGCAATACCCTAATGATCTTAACCAATTGACTTATTTTCACCGACTCATTCCTCTTAGCTGGTTAAAGTGAGCGCTAAGTTTAGGACGGATTCATAGAAAAATAATGTACGTCAAATACAATTGGGGAACAATTGAGACTGTTTTAGGTCGTTAACCAATTAGGAAAGTATAATTTTGCCAAAACTAGGCAACCAATAACACTAACCGGGCAATGCTCTTTAACTCCTACATATTCATTTTTGGGTTTTTGCCAATCGTATTGTTTGGTTATTTTTTCCTAAATCATAAGAAACTTACTTCGCCGGCAAAGATTCTTTTGGTTCTGGCTTCCTTGTTTTACTATTCATGGTGGAACGTTATTTATCTTCCCTTGATATTAGTTTCGATGTTCTTCAACTATTTCGTTGGGAACAAACTATCACAGGAGACCCAATCAACAGGGAAATCCAAAAAATCATTATTGACCTTCGGCGTTGTTTGCAACTTATCGCTGCTTGGGTATTTTAAATACGTCGACTTCTTTATTTCAAATATCAATGCCGTTTTTAGCTCGGCCATACCATTTCTAGAACTGGCACTTCCACTGGCGATTTCATTTTTTACCTTTCAGCAAATCGCCTACCTCGTAGATTCATATCGTGGCGAAACCAAGGAGTACGATTTTCTAAATTATTCATTGTTCGTCACCTTTTTTCCACAATTGATTGCAGGACCAATAGTGCATCATAAGGAAATGATGCCTCAATTCGCCAATGCTGAAAACAAAACTTTTAGCCATGATAATTTTGCAGCCGGCTTCTATCTTTTTACCCTCGGTCTGTTTAAAAAGGTTGTAATTGCCGATAGCTTTGCACCATGGGCCAACGCTGGTTTCGATACTGCCGAAACACTTAACTTTTTAGAGGCATGGGCCACGTCCTTGTCCTGGACCTTTCAATTGTATTTTGATTTTAGTGGGTATACCGATATGGCATTGGGCATTGCATTACTCTTTAATATTAGGCTCCCCTTAAACTTCAATTCGCCATACAAGGCATTGAACATACAAGACTTTTGGCGTAGATGGCATATGACCTTATCGCGCTTTTTACGAGATTATATCTATATTCCTTTAGGGGGAAATAGAAAAGGGGAATTCAAGACCTTGAACAATCTTATGATTACTTTTCTTATCGGTGGTCTTTGGCATGGTGCAGGGTGGACATTTATTTTCTGGGGTTTCTTACACGGCATCGCTCTTGTTATACATCGCTTATGGGGTAAGTTGGGCATTAAAATGAATAATATACTCGCCTGGTTCATAACATTTAATTTTGCCAATATCGCATGGGTATTCTTTAGAGCCCTAAGCTGGGAAGATGCAATAAAAGTTTTGCGGGGCATGTTTACGGGAAGTGTTGAATTACCTGCTGAGCTAGCTAATAAATTGAGCTTTTTATCTAACTATGGGGTAGAGTTCGGTGCCGGACTTCAGAAAATAGGTCCCAACAAAGAGATTGTTATTGGCCTAATTTTGGCATTTATCATAGCCTTGGCATTGAACAATACTAATAAGCTCGTAGAAAAATTTAAGCCAAAACGCAGGAACCTTCTGTTAGTGGCCGTTCTGTTCGTATACGCCGTAGTAGCATTTCTAACGGTTAAATCTGATTTTCTATATTTTGATTTTTAATGGTAAAAATGAAGAGCTCTAAAAAATTTAATCTTGGTTTGCTTCTCGTGATTCCGCTTATTTTTGCGGCATACTTTCTTTCGGTGTACTTCGTTTATTTTGACAACAAAAATGATAGCCTTTCGGTAGAGACCTATTTTGCCTATAAAGAAGCTCTGGCAGATTCAATTACGACCAACAAAATTTTATTTACCTCTGGAAGCAACAATTTTTTGGGCATTAGGGCCTATCAGGTCGAAGAAGCCTTCGGGGTGCCATCGGTCAATATGTCAATACACGCAGGATTAAGAGCTGAATATATTCTTGACCGACTTAAGCAATCTCTTCAAAAAGGTGATATGGTTATTCTGCCTTTTGAATATTCCAATTTCGGATATAATGGCGAACCGAGCATTACCTTGAACAAGTACCTGTTGTCGTATGACAAAGAATATCTTAATAGCCACTATGACCTCGTTGATCGTCTAAAAATACTTTCAAGCATATCGGTCTTGGATCTTTCCAACAGTATTTTTATGGGGACAAATGAGAATGAAGAAAATGATAAAAGAATAGAATACTTAAAGCACATCAATGCAAATGGCGATATGCTCAACATGACAGAACATGATTCGCTTAAGACAAAAAAGCCGCCCTTTAAGCTACCAGTGCCTTTTAATCTGGAGACCACAGGACTCAAGTCTATAAAAGCATTTAGTGCTTATTGTAGAGAGAATGACATACATTTGTTCATTACCTTCCCAAACCTCGTCAAAGAAAAGGCATACAGTTCCGATAAGTACCAAGCTTATTTTGACCATCTTCTGATATACTTTAAGCAAAACAATATTGACGTTATCGGAACACCCGAAGATGCGATGTACCCAAAACAGTTGTTCTTCGATTCCGAATATCATCTGATTTCAAAAGGATCTGATCTTCGTACAGCGGATTTCATTGAATTGATGAAACAGAAAACAGATGTACTAAACGCGCTTAACGCGATGGCTTCGCCAAAAGGTTAAGCCGAATACCAAAAACTGCTTGAAAAACACTATTCAGAACATATTATCCAAGCTAGGCATAAAAAGTTCGCGTACCAAGAACATCACCAAACATGTATTTTTGTCGGCACTATTTAAAGGCGGTAGTATATTGGCCAACTTTTTATTGGTACCGCTTTCGGCAGAGTTTTTAGGAACGGAGAGTTACGGTATTTGGCTTACTTTATTTTCTTTTATTTCTTGGTTTTCGTTCTTTGATATTGGGCTCGGTAACGGGTTGCGAAACAAATTTGCGGAGGCACGCGCCAAAGATGATGCAGCACTGGCCAAGGGATATGTTAGCACGGCCTACTATTCTATAAGTATTATATGTTTCGTTTTTTTGGTTCTGTCTTTGGTAATAAGCTATTTCGTAGATTGGACCAGTGTATTTAACGCATCGCAAGACCTTTATGGGCAACTTCGCCTGCTCATGCCAATTGTATTCGGCTGCTTTAGTTTACAACTTATGCTAAAGTTGATTACCTCGATTTACATTGGCAATCAAGACCACTCCATGCAAGGTAAAATTGGTTTCGCCACTGCGGCCGGGTCATTGTTATTGGTTTGGCTGTTGATACAAACCTCAGAAAATTCACTACTCTTATTCGGAGCTGTCTTCATGGCGCTACCGGTGGTCTTATTAATTGTTTTGAATTTCATTGCCTTTACCGGCAAGTATAGTCAATTCAGGCCTGATCGTGCCTTTTGGAAAAAGAAATATTTCAAGGATATTTTTGGCTTGGGCATTACCTTCTTTGTAATTCAAATTTCAATAATAGTTCTTTTTTCAACCGACAATTTTATTATCATTCAACTTTTCAACCCTGAGGCGGTAGTCCCATACAATCTAGCTTTCAAGTATATGAGCATTGCTTCTATGGTATTCACGATAGTACTTACCCCGTATTGGTCAAGTATCACAGATGCCTATACCAAAGGAGAGCTCGACTGGATTAAAAAGGCCATGAAGAATTTGATGAAATTTACAGTTCTAATTATTGGTTTAATAATAGTTCTGGTCATCATATCACCTTGGTTTTATCCGCTCTGGATCAAAGATTTGGTACACATTCCAATGTTCCTTACTATCTGTATGGGAATATATTTTACGATTCTTTGTACCTATTCGCCCTTTATCTTTTTTATGAATGGAATTAGTAAAATCAGATTGCAG
>CALIJE010000133.1 GCA_938017825.1 uncultured Flavobacteriaceae bacterium | reverse complement strand
TCCAATGAGCCATACAACTCGATTAGCGTTTCCTCCAAGACCAGGTTCTCTGGCGTACTATATGTTGCTGAATCCTCTTTTGTACAAGAGACAGCTGAAATTGCAAAAGACGCCAATAACAGGGCGTAACTTCTTAAATTCTTCATTTCGGGGCGATTTTATCGCATTCAGAACGAAGCAATCCATACAATTTTATAATTCGTCGACAAAAAGTCCTAGTATTCGATAAAAAGCAAGGAGGTTAGTCTTTTTTGCGCTTTAGGTACACACATTTCTTGTTGTAGTCGATAACGGCCTTTGCCTTTTTGAGAATGTCGGCACCGATAATCCCATCAACGGGTAGCGCCTGATGCGCTGTTAGGGCTTCATTTACATGTACCAGGTCGAAGAGTACTATTTTGAGTTTTTTCTTTTTCCATTCCCCTATTTCGAGCAGGTTTTTAGTTGATATCATGGTATCCATATCGGTTGCTCCAGCGCCTGCAGCCTTTATTTTCGAAGCCTTTGAGGTAATATTGAAGAATTCGATCTTATCAAGTCCCACACAGGTATTGGAAGCTCCGGTATCTAAAATAAATCGACCTGGGATGCCATTTATTTTTGCACCAATCTCAAAATGGTTGGTATCGGTAAGAAGCAGCGGTATCCTAACATACTCTTTTCGGAGAAGAAACTTTTTAAGAGAGGCCATTCAATCTTCGATTTTAAACAAAGATAATTCTATTTTTACCATATGAATCTTACCGATACACATACGCATTTATACAGCGAAGCTTTTGATGAAGATCGTGATCTGATGATACGACGCGCACTTGATTTGGGCATTGCCCGTTTTTTTGTTCCGGCGATTGATTCAACCTATACCCAATCGATGTTAGATTTGGAAGCTGCCTATCCCGAAAATGTTTTTCTAATGATGGGGCTACATCCCACCCATGTCAAGGAAAATTTTGAAGTAGAACTCATTCATGTTGAGGAGATGTTGGCACAAAGAAGGTTTTACGCCGTGGGTGAAATTGGTATTGATCTGTATTGGGATAAGAGTCTTTTGAAAGAGCAACAAGTGGCCTTCAAATACCAAATAGGTTTGGCCAAACAATATGGCTTGCCAATAGTCATTCATTGCAGGGACGCCTTCAATGAGGTTTTCGAGGTTCTTGAGAGTGAAAAGGGAGCTGATTTATACGGTATCTTTCATTGCTTTACCGGAACCAACGAACAGGCTCAACGGGCCATATCATATAATATGAAATTGGGCGTAGGCGGCGTGGTTACATTCAAGAACGGAAAAATTGATCAGTTCCTTGACCAGATCGACTTACGTCATATTGTACTTGAAACCGATTCCCCATATTTGGCTCCCGCACCACATCGTGGTAAACGAAACGAAAGTTCGTATCTCGTAAGAGTTCAAGAAAAATTAGCGGAGTTATATCAGATGAGCCCTGAGGATATTGCGACTGTTACCACGGAGAATTCGAAAGCCGTGTTTAAAATTTAATGAAAGGAATAAAGATCAGGATTTGAAGAACGAACCAAAAATATTGTTGATCTATACGGGTGGAACCATCGGTATGGTCAAAGATTACAAATCGGGAAGCCTAAAGGCCTTCAACTTTAATAAGCTACTCAAGAACATTCCTGAATTGAATCAATTGAATTGCGATATCGATACGGTTTCGTTCATAGATCCGATCGATTCCTCTAATATGAATGTCGCATATTGGGTCGAAATCGCAAGCCTAATCGAAGTTCACTATGAAAGTCACGATGGTTTTGTGGTGCTACATGGTAGCGACACTATGAGTTATTCGGCTTCGGCTTTGAGTTATATGCTTGAAAACTTATCGAAACCGGTGATTTTTACCGGCAGTCAATTGCCCATTGGTGATTTGCGCACAGACGCCAAGGAAAATTTAATTACATCAATACAAATTGCGGCACTACAAGAAAAAGGGCGCCCTGTGATTCGCGAGGTGGGCCTGTATTTCGAATATAAACTGTATAGAGCCAACAGAACTACTAAGATAAATGCCGAACATTTTGAAGCCTTCCAGTCATTAAATTACCCACCTTTGGCAGAATCGGGTGTACATTTAAAGGTGTACAAGGAAAATTTATTGACGGTTCGGCGCTCTAAAAAACTGGTGGTACATAAAAATATGTGTAAAGATGTTGCGATCTTAAAACTGTTTCCAGGTCTTGGTGAGCAAGTATTGGAACAAGTACTTGCCATTCCTGATTTGAAGGCATTGATTTTGGAAACCTATGGTGCAGGCAACGCACCGACCGAAGAATGGTTGGTGTCACAATTAAAAAAAGCAACAAAAAAAGGAATACACATCGTAAACGTCACCCAGTGTTCCGGTGGAGGTGTTTTAATGGGTCAATATGAAACCAGTGAACACCTTAAAAAGATGCAAATCATTAATGGTAAGGATATTACCACCGAGGCCGCCATTACCAAATTGATGTATCTCCTTGGGGCGGGAATTTCCCAAAAACTTTTCAAATCAGTGTTCGAGACTTCCTTGCGTGGCGAGATGTCCTAAAATTTAGCGTTTTAAGCTTTCCCAACTAATATTTTTTTTGTTATTTGGGCACCCCTTAAACTAAGGGATTTAGAGAGGTGGCCGAGTGGTCGAAGGCGCACGCCTGGAAAGTGTGTATACACCACAAGTGTATCGAGGGTTCGAATCCCTTCCTCTCTGCGAGAATAGTTGATGACCATACGATCGGCGTAGCCAGTTGGGAATCATGAAGCAAAATAATGTGACCCTGATCTCATATGGGACAAGCCTGTTTTTTGGGTTTAAATTTTGAGGTCCACACAACGGAAATTCGCGTCCGTTTTTAATATGTTGAAGTACTATTTGAGATAATCCCAGTCAACTTTTGTAATTGTTGCGGAGCTATCGAAGATTTACTTTCATTATTGCGAAATTTTTTTATCTTTAACCCTTTAACTAACTAATCTTAAGTTTGAAAAAAATGAAAAAATTATTCTCTATCCTAGCAATGACTGGGTTATTTGTTTTAAGTACAAATACTGTAAACGCTATGACGACTGCAGCTACAATGATGCAAGATGCTCCGGCGGAAGAAGCTAAGCCATTTGTACAGACCTTGAAAGAAATGTTTATACAAGGTGGCCCCAGTTTTATGGGAATCGTATTGCTTTGTTTGATTCTTGGTTTGGCTGTGGCCATTGAAAGAATCATCTATTTGAACATGGCTAGTACGAATACGAGCAAGTTGAAAACCCAGGTAGAAGACGCATTGGCTTCAGGCGGTGTTGAGGCTGCCAAAGAAGTTTGTAGAAATACCAAGGGTCCTGTTGCTTCGATTTTCTATCAAGGATTGGATAGAGCCGGTGAAGACATAGAATCAGCTGAAAAGGCCGTTGTTTCTTATGGTGGTGTTCAGATGGGTCAACTAGAGAAGAATGTTTCTTGGTTATCGCTCTTTATCGCCATTGCACCGATGCTTGGTTTCATGGGTACGGTAATCGGTATGATTCAGGCATTCCAAAAGATTGCTGCGGTAGGTAACTTAAGTGCTTCGCTTATTGCAGGTGATATTCAGGTAGCGTTATTGACGACTGTATTTGGTTTGATCACGGCGATCATTCTTCAGATATTCTACAACTACATCATCGCTAAAATCGATAGTATCGTAAACGATATGGAAGATTCATCGATTTCGTTGATCGATATGTTGGTAGATCACAAAAAATAAGTCGCACGCTTAATACCTTGAATTATGAATAAAATTGTAAAAATTGCATTAATTGTCATTGGGGTAATTGGCGCCATTCTGTGGTTTATGTTGCCTTCAAGCGAATTGGCTGAAGGCAATCCGGCAGAAGCAGCCGGGAGCGGCGCATTAAATGCCATGTTTTGGATAACCTTCTTATTGTTGGGATTCGCTGCATTGGCAAGTTTAGGTTTTACCTTGAAGAACATTTTCTCAAATCCGGCGGGTTTAAAGAAAACCCTTTTTGCCGTTGGAGGCTTCGTTTTGATCGCTATTATCGCTTATGTGATCTCTAGTGGTACAGACGTTTCCGATCAATATGCGAGTATGACCGATGAGGGTACTGTTCGAAAGATAGGCATGGGCTTATACGTATTTTTCTTCTTATTGGTGATAGCACTAGTATTGATGATCGTACCTTCATTTAAGAAAATGTTCAGTAAATAAGATAAACTATGGCTAGAAGAGCAGGAGCACCAGAAGTAAATGCAGGTTCTATGGCCGACATCGCTTTCCTATTGCTTATCTTTTTCTTAGTGACGACCACTATTGAAACTGATGCAGGCTTAGATCGCATGTTGCCGCCAATTGAACCGCCCGAGGATGATGTTGTTATTAAACAAAAGAACATCTTTCAGGTAAATATCAATAAGAACGGTCAACTGTTGGCCGATGGGGAATTGATTGAGTTGAAAGACTTGAGAGGTAAGGCAATGGCCTTTTTGGAAAATAACGGGGATGGTAGTTGCACCTATTGCGGAGCCGGAAAGAAAGATGCTAGTTCATCCGATAATCCGACCAAGGCGATTATTTCTTTGAAAAATGACAGGGAGACCAAGTACGGCACCTATATTACCGTTCAGAATGAATTGGTTGGAGCCTATAACGATTTGAGAAATAGAGAATCTGAACGTTTGTACAAAAGATCCTATACCGACATGGAAGCCGAATATTCTAAACAGGAAACAGAGGCCAGCGTCAAGGAAAAATTGAAAGAGAAACTTACCAGGATCAAGGAAATGATTCCGCAGAAACTTTCGGAAGCGGAAACGACATCTTCCTCATCTAACTAATAGCATTTAAAGAAAAGTACATATGTCTAAATTTGCAAAGAAAAAGAGTGGGGAATTACCAGCGGTTTCGACTGCTTCCTTACCGGATATTGTTTTTATGTTATTGTTTTTCTTCATGACGGTTACCGTAATGAAGAATAATGATGTGAAGGTTAAGAACGAGTTGCCACAAGCGAACGAAATCAAAAAATTAGAGAAGAAAGATCGAGTAATTACCATATTTGTGGGAGCTCCTAATGATGAGTTTGCTAGTGTATTTGGTAAAGAGGCAACAATTCAGTTGAATGATAAGTTTTCGAACCCTGATGATGTGGGTGATTTTATCTTACAAGAAAGAGCTAAGAAAGACGAGGAATTACAAAATGTCCTAACGACCTCTTTGAAAGTTGATAAAAATGCCAATATGGGATTGATTTCAGATATTAAACAGGAGTTACGAAAAGTAAATGCCTTGAAAGTGAACTATACCACCTATGAAGGTGACGCGTTCAACAATATTAAGAACTAATTTTTTTTATACTTTATTAGACGCTCCAAATAGCCTATTTGGGGCGTTTTTTATTTGCTAACTTTACGCTATGAGACTTGGTTTTTCGTGCATACTGTTCTTGTTGACAAGCTTATTGTCCGCACAGTCAGTGTCAGATTCTCTTTCGATTGATGAGAAGTATCTGGAGGATCAATTTTATATCGGACTTACCTATAACTTTTTATTGAATAAACCCGAGGGAATAGGGCAACAGAGTCTTTCCTATGGCCTGCGAGGCGGCTTCATAAAAGATCTACCGCTAAATACAGAACGAACCGTTGCTCTTGGTCTGGGATTGGGCTATGGTACGTATTCGTATTATTCCAAGTTATTGGCTATCGAAACCAATGATGTCATTAGTTATGGTTTAGTCGAAGTAGATGGCTTTAAAAGAAACAAGTTAGAAACACATATGGTAGAATTGCCTATCGAGTTTCGATGGCGAAAATCTTCTCCCACTGAATATAAATTCTGGCGTATTTATGCGGGAATTAATTTAAGCTATGTGATCGGCGCACGATCAAAATTGGTTACGGATCAATTAAAAATAGCATTTGGCAATACCGATGTAACCAAGTTTCAATACGGACTAACCCTAAATCTAGGCTGGAATACATTTAACCTGCATGCCTATTATTCACTAAACAAGCTTTTTCAAGATCAAGCACGGTTCAATGGGGAACGTATTGATATGCAGCCGTTACGCGTTGGTTTTATCTTCTATATTCTTTAAAACACTTTTCCTTTACATAAACTTATTGCCGAGCGTGCGCTATTGGCATGGCTTTTGTGAATTCTTTAACAACACCTTCCTTCCCATTTATAGTTGAACCCGTTTAGGGATTTATCCTTTTCGTTGCCACGAAGAGACTATCGACGAATGCCCAATTGCAATGGCAGAATTCATGTTTAACTAAATATTTTTCATATGGGAAAAAGAGCAGAAGTACCCACAGTCAATGCCGGTTCTATGGCCGACATCGCATTTTTATTACTCATTTTTTTCTTGGTCACGACCACGATCGAAACCGATGCGGGTTTAGCGCGCATGTTGCCAAGTACGGCTAAATCACCGCCTGTCACGATAAAGCACAAAAATTTGCTGGAAGTGGTTATCAACAAGGATAATGAGCTTTTGGTAGAAGGGGAGGAAATGCCACTTCATGAATTAAGGAAAACCGCTATTGCTTTTATAGACAATGCAGGAGAAAAAGATAGCTGTAACTATTGTAAAGGGGAGGGCTTGGCAGAATCCTCGGATAATCCCAATGCAGCTGTGATTTCGGTCAAGAATACTAGGGAAACCACTTATGAGGCTTATATCGCGGTTCAGAACGAACTCGTAGCAGCCTACAATGAATTGCGTAACCGAGAAGGTCAAAGGCGCTTTAAACAGGATTATACGGCGATGGAAAAGGCCTATACGAGTTCAGAGACCGATGCCGAAACAAAACAAGAATTAAAAACCAAAATAAAGCTGTTGCAAGACTTGTATCCATTACATATTGTTGAACCCAAAAACTAAAAACCATGTCAAGATATAGAAAAAAAAGTACCAGTGTCCCAGAAGTTTCTACGGCTTCGCTACCCGATATCGTTTTTATGCTCTTGTTCTTTTTTATGACCGTAACGGTAATGAAAGATACGGTGTTGAAAGTAGATAATGTGTTGCCCCATGCGACCGAAGTGAAAAAATTGGAAAAGAAAGATAGGGTCATCTCAATCCATATTGGCAAGCCTAGTTCAGAACTACGAGAAGTGCTGGGTTCTGAACCCCGAATTCAATTGGAGGACAAATTCGCCAATGTTTCGGAGGTAGGACCTTTTGTACTGGCCAAATTAGCCAAAATGCCAGAGCATATTAGGCCATATGTGACCATATCGCTAAAAGTTGATAAGAAGGCGAACATGGGGATCATCGATGATGTAAAGGAAGAACTTAGAAAGGTAGGTGCTTTAAAAATCAATTATACGACCTATGAAGGGGAAGTGTTTAGAGACCGATAATATGGTCTTTTAAAGCCAAAACTTTACGGTAAGAAGCTGTGAGACCAAACCAATGATGAGTCCAACGACTAGTGCGGCCTTGCTGTGTGCTTTAAAGTACAATCGTGAAGTGGCAACCAGGCCAATGGCCAACATGGTAATACTGAGGATGAGGGTAATATTTAGCTCAAAGTGTACACTTAAACTCACTAAATACATAAATAAGCTAGCTATGCCCGTCATATGCAGACTGCTATTGAAATTCAAATATAATAGTACCAAAGAAGCTATTGCGGCACCAACGAGACCTACAAAGAAGAAGTAGAGTTCAACTGTATAGTTATTCGGTATAACCTTGTACAAAATCATCAAGAACAGAATAATATTGATGTATAACAAATACCTGCGTTCTTTGACATTTGGTTTGAATATCGAAGTTACCAAGCCAATATTGGTCAGAATCAAATACGAGATTATGGGAATGATCACAGTGAGAATGAAAATGGGAAGAATGTTTCCACTTTCAATGGCGTTGGTATTGTATTTCGGGGTAATTCTAAAATAAACCAGCGTGCCCGTAATCGGAATTAGTAAGGGATGAAAAAGATACGAGATGATTCGTAGAAACAGTTTCATCAGATTTGTTTGCGTAGACGAGCCACAGGAATGCCCAATTGTTCTCTGTATTTGGCTACGGTACGCCTGGCTATCGGATAACCTTTCTCCTTAAGGATTCCTGCAAGCCTGTCATCGGTCAAAGGTTTTTTCTTGGTCTCATCGGCAATAACGGTTTCCAGAATTTTTTTGATTTCTTTGGTAGAAACATCTTCCCCTTGTTCGTTTTTCATTGATTCTGAAAAATACTCTTTAATCAGTTTGGTGCCGTAGGGGGTATCTACATATTTACTGTTCGCAACACGCGACACCGTTGAAACATCCATATTGATTTCATCGGCAATATCCTTTAAAATCATAGGGCGCAGATTACGCTCATCACCAGTCAGAAAGTATTCTTTTTGATAGTTCATAATTGAACTCATGGTCACGAAAAGGGTTTGCTGTCGCTGTAAAATCGCATCGATGAACCACTTAGCGGCATCAAGTTTTTGCTTGATGAACATGATAGCATCTTTTTGGGATTTCGACTTGTCTTTTGAATCCTTATAACCTTTCAACATATTGTTGTATTCGCGGGAAACCCTAAGTTCTGGTGCATTTCTTCCATTTAGGGTAAGCTCTAATTCCCCTTCTACGATTTTAATTGAAAAATCGGGCACCACATGTTCGATCATTCTATTGTTTCCTGCGTAAGAACCTCCAGGTTTGGGATTCAACTTTTCCACTTCCGAAATGGCATCCTTTAATTCTTCCTCGGTGATACTGTGCTTTTGTAAAAGTTTTTTGTAGTGTTTTTTGGTAAACTGGTCGAAAGATTTTTCGAGCATATCGATTGCAAGTTCAACACTCGGACTCATTTCTTTTCTCTTCAGTTGAATGATCAAGCACTCGTCTAATGATCGGGCTGCAACCCCAGGAGGATCTAACGCCTGAACCGTTTTGAGCACTCTAAGAATGGTCTTTTCTTCGGTATAGATATTTTGCGTGAATGCCAAATCATCCAAAATATCAGAGATGGGCCTGCGGATGTATCCACTTTCGTCGACACTACCTACCAAAAACTCCGCTATGCCCCATTCTTCATCATTCAAATAAATTGTATTTAGCTGATTGATAAGATGTTGATTAAATGAAATTCCCGCTGCATACGGAACGCTTTTTTCATCATCATCGGCGCTATGATTATTGGCCTTGGTGCGGTAATCGGGAATCTCATCATCGCTCAAATAATCATCGATATTGATATCCTCGGTTTCAATGGTTTCACTATCGGTGCCTTCGTCGAATTCCGTACCGTACTCGTCATCAAGTGTGTCTGCTTCTTCTTTCCCGGTCTCCAAAGCAGGATTTTCTTCAAGTTCTTGCTTTAATCTTTGTTCAAAAGCCTGTGTGGGTAACTGTATCAACTTCATCAGTTGAATCTGCTGTGGAGACAGCTTCTGCGATAATTTAAACTGTAAGTGTTGCTTTAACATTGGTTGATTTATACCCTTTCTATAAATTTAAAGAATTTGAATTTAAAACTCGGCATTTTGCGGTGTTCGCGGAAAAGGAATAACGTCTCTAATATTTCCCATCCCCGTGGCAAAAAGTACCAAACGCTCAAAACCCAGTCCGAAGCCGCTATGCACGGCCGTACCAAACTTGCGCAGGTCTAGATACCACCACAGTTCTTCTTCAGGAATATCTAGCGCGGCCATCTTGCTTTTGAGCACATCTAAACGCTCTTCACGCTGCGATCCGCCAACAATCTCCCCGATACCTGGGAATAGGATATCCATAGCCCTAACCGTAGTGCCGTCTTCATTCAAGCGCATGTAAAATGCCTTTATTTTGGCCGGGTAATCATATAAGATCACAGGGCACTTAAAGTGCTTCTCGACCAGAAAACGCTCATGCTCACTTTGCAGATCCGCACCCCATTCATGGATCGGATATTTAAATTTCTTCTTCTTATTTGGTTTACTATTTCTTAGGATGTCGATTGCTTCGGTGTAGGTGATACGTTTAAAATCGTTTTCGACCACAAACCGTAATTTTTCGATCAAGGCCATCTCGCTTCGTTCGGCCTGAGGTTTCGTTTTCTCTTCATTCAAAAGGCGTTCCTGAAGAAATTCTAAATCTTCCATACAGTTGTTCAAGACATAGCGGACCACCTCTTTGATAAAATCTTCCGCAAGATCCATATTGTCGTCCAGGTCATTAAAGGCTACCTCGGGTTCAATCATCCAAAACTCGGCCAAATGCCTAGACGTATTGGAGTTCTCTGCCCTGAAAGTAGGACCGAAGGTATATACTTTGCCCAGTCCCATGGCGTACGCCTCTGCTTCTAATTGCCCCGATACCGTAAGGTTGGTTTCTTTTCCGAAGAAATCTTCTTTATAATTGATTGAACCATCTTCGTTCAATGGCGGGTTTTTAGAATCTAAAGTAGTTACCTTGAACATCTCACCGGCCCCTTCGGCATCTGAACCTGTAATGATGGGTGCATGAAAATATTGAAATCCGTTTTGATTAAAATAGTGGTGAATGGCAAACGATAAGGCCGAACGCACGCGCATGATGGCACCAAATGTATTGGTGCGAACACGTAAATGCGCTTGTTCTCTCAAAAATTCCAACGAGTGCCTTTTTGGCGAGAGAATCGTCAACTTTACTTCCTCTGGATCGGCGGTACCATGTACAAAAATATGGGCGGCCTGTATTTCTACTGATTGTCCTCGACCCTGACTTTCTACAAGAGTACCACTTACTCTTATGGCCGCTCCTATACTGATCTGCTCCAGGATGGAGGCATCGAAATCCCCAGCTTCAACCACGCATTGAATATTATTAAGTGTAGAACCGTCGTTTAGTGCGATAAACCGATCGTTTCTGAAACTCTTTACCCACCCGTTTACAATTACTTCTTGAGATTCGGGTGTAGCTGCAAGTACTGCTTTTATGCTAACTGATTTCATTATGAAAAATTAAAGTTCAAAGATAGCCTTTTGGCCAAAAACAAAAGAAGAAGAATTCGTTATTGTGGCCCTGGCTGAGGGGTGTCATTCTCTTTTTTAGGAAGAATATCGATCTGAGGTTCTTTCAACACGTTCTTATTGGCGATATTTCGTTCCAAGGAGAGGAGCAAAGAGGGCAAAAGAATCAAGTTGGCCAGCATGGCGAACATTAAGGTAGCCGATACTAAAGCTCCCAAGGCCACGGTACCCCCAAAATTGGAAATGATAAAAACCGAAAAGCCAAAAAAGAGCACGATCGACGTATAGAACATACTTACCCCTGTTTCGCGCAAGGCGGCATAGACCGATACTTTGATCTTCCATTTATTGGCAATCAATTCTTGCCGGTATTTGGCCAAAAAGTGAATGGTATCATCGACGGAAATCCCAAAAGCGATGCTAAATACCAAAATTGTTGACGGTTTTATCGGTACCCCGACAAAGCCCATTACCCCCGCGGTAACTACCAGGGGCAGCAGATTCGGAATCAAGGAAATTACGATCATTCGTGCCGACCTAAAAAGATAGGCCATAAATAGGGCGATCAATCCTATCGCTAGGGCCAAGGACAGGACCAGGTTCTTGACCAAGTACTTGGTGCCTTTAAGAAAAATAAGAGCCCCTCCTGTCATGTAGACATTAAATCGTTCGCTCGGAAAAATCTTTTCGATGTTATCATTGAGATTGGTTTCGATACTCTCCATGCGTTCCGTGTCGACGTCTTGCATAAAGGTGGTGATTCGTGCAATTTGCCCGGTACTGTCTACAAAAGAGTTGAGCATGTTACCATTGTCGGCCGAGTTTTTGGCCACATCCATGATAAATGTATTTTCTTGGGAAGTGGGCAGTTGATAATATTTCGGAATACCATTATAAAACGCCTGTTTAGAGTATTTGACGAGGTTTACCACCGATATTGGCTTCGAAAGTTCGGGGGTTTCGTCAATCAGTGTACTTAAACGATCAATACGCTTTAGATTTGCAGGTTTCGTTACCCCCCTAGGCGATTTGGTATCGACAACAATTTCGACGGGCATGATGCCATCGAACTCTTCCTCAAAAAATCGAATGTCCTTAAAAAATTCCGCACTTTTTGGCATGTCCTCTATGATACTGCCAGAGATTCGTATTTGGTAAATGCCAATGATACTGGCGATCAATAGTATTAAGGAAACGACATAAACGGTAATTCTTTTGTTGCGCACAATGTTCTCCATCCAGTTCACGAAGGTATCTATCCAACGTTTGTTCAAATGTTTTAGGTGCTTCGTTTTGGGCAGGGACATAAAACTGTACACTATGGGAATGATCAGGAGTGATAGGATAAAGATGCCGATAATGTTGATAGAGGCCACTACGCCGAATTCCTTTAGCAACTTACTGTCGGTAATAATAAACGTAGCGAAACCCGAAGCAGTAGTCACATTTGTCATGAGCGTTGCATTCCCTATTTTGGAAATTACCCGTTGCAGTGAAAGTGCCTGATTACCGTGTTTTTTAACCTCCTGTTGATATTTATTGATCAAGAAAATACAATTCGGTATTCCGATGACGATGATAAGAGGAGGTATTAAGGCGGTAAGTACCGTTATTTCATATTGCAATAGGCCGAGCGTACCGAATGCCCACATGACTCCGATGATTACCACCAACATTGAAATAAAGGTTGCCCTGAAACTTCTAAAAAAGAAAAAGAAAATTAGCGAGGTGACCCCCAATGCAGCTAATATGAACTTACCGATTTCATCGATAATATTCTGGGAATTCATAGTTCGGATATAAGGCATACCTGACACCCGAACGTTCATCCCCGTTTCTTTCTCAAAACTGGCCACCAAATTTTTAAGGTCTTGCAGTATAAAATCTTTTCTGACCGGGGTATTCACGATATCGGAGTCTAAATTGGCTACCGTTCGCACCGTACCACTTTCTGCGTTGAACAACAAATTGTCGTAAAACGGAAGATTGGTAAAAAGATGTTTACGGAGGCTATCGACCTCTTTTTTGGAACGCGACTCCGAAACAATGAACGGTTTCATTACAAAACGATTCGAAGCGTTGTCTTTCGTAAGCAGCTGAAGGTTTTCGGTTGAAATAACAATATCTACCTCGGGAAAGGCGGCTAATTGCTTGCTAAATTTGTTCCAGCGGTTAAAGTTTTGAGGTGTAAAAAGGCTACTATCCCTTATGGCAAAGACAATGGCGTTGCCTTCTTCACCAAACTGTTGTAAAAAAGACTGGTATTCTAGATTTACGGGATGGTCATCTGGTAGCAGGTTGGCTTGGGAATTTGAAAAACGCATTTTTTCCCATTGAAACCCAAGAAAAACTGTCATGCCAGCGACGAGAAGCAGAATCAAAACTCTGTTCCTGAGAATAATTCGAGCCGTTTTGGCCCAAAAACCTTGTGTAAATTTTGCTGCCTTTTTGATAGCGGTCAGTTCGTATTAAATTCGATACTATTGCACGATCACTTTATTGGATGCGCAATGTTGGCAAAGGTAGAAAATGAGCAGGTTTGTTCCTAGATGATGCGATTATTAGTTTGCATAAAAAAAGCAGCTAAAAAAGCTGCTCTTGATATGTGTAATAACAACAATTAGACCTTCATGATTTCTGCTTCTTTTGCAGCTAAAAAGGCGTCTATTTTTTTGGTGTAGGTATCGGTTAGTTCCTGAACATCTGTTTCCGCATTATCCTTAAGATCATCCGAGGCTCCATCTAAAGCACGTATATCCTTGTTACCTTCCTGTCTTGCATTACGAACGCCTACCTTGGCATGTTCGGCCTCGGCTTTCGCTTGCTTTGCCAAATCTCGGCGCCTTTCCTCTGTCAAAGGGGGAACATTGATAATAATACTTTCCCCATTACTTGCAGGATTAAACCCCAAATTGGAGATCATGATGGCCTTTTCGATTTCGGGCAACATGGCTTTTTCCCATGGGGTCGCCGTAATGGTTCTCGCATCTGGAGTGTTCACATTCGCAACCTGATTCAGAGGAGTTGCCGAACCATAATAATCTACCATGACCGAGGAGAGCATGTTGGCATTTGCCTTGCCCGCCCTAATCTTAATAAATTCTTTCTCCAAATGCGCTATAGCAGCATCCATGGCCTCTTTACAGGTGTCTAGAATAAAGCTGATTTCTTCGTTCATTGTTCGATTTTTAATAGTACAGGCAGCAAATAGCATTCCAAATCAGTGGAATGCCAAGTTATAAATTTACAACGGTACCGATATTCTGACCGTCAACTATTTTTGAAAGGTTTCCGGTTTTATTCATATCAAAGACCACGATGGGTAGTTTATTTTCTTGGCTTAAGGTGAATGCTGTCGTATCCATCACCTTTAACCCTTTACTGAGCACCTCCTTGAACGAAATAGTATCAAATTTGGTGGCGTTAACATCCTTTTCGGGGTCTGAAGTATATATGCCATCTACTCTGGTTCCTTTTAAGATTACATCCGCTTCTATCTCAATAGCTCGTAGTACGGCGGCCGAATCGGTTGTGAAATACGGATTCCCGGTTCCTCCCCCGAAAATGACCACACGCCCTTTTTCCAAATGTCGCATGGCACGCCTTCGAATAAAAGGTTCGGCCATTTCATTGATTTTAATGGCCGACTGTAAACGGGTTTGTACTCCTTTAAGTTCTAACGCACTTTGCAATGCCAATCCATTAATGACCGTTGCGAGCATGCCCATATGATCTGCCTGAACGCGATCCATACCTGTTGCCGCTCCCGACAAGCCCCTAAAAATATTTCCGCCGCCGATGACAATGGCGACTTCAATGCCCTTGTTAACGACCTCTTTAATTTCCTCAGCATATTCTCCGAGCCTTTTGGAGTCTATTCCATATTGCTTTTCACCCATAAGGGCCTCTCCACTTAATTTTAGAAGTATTCGCTTGTATTGCATTGTATCGTATTGGTTGCACAAAAATAATCAAAAAAACTTACGGTGTTTTTGTATTGCGGCTTTATACCTTTTGATTGACAAAAGCGCTTGTAGTATTTCAAAACAAAGGATCATATAGATCTAAAACGAATGCTAATATCTAGTAACTTCAACTCAGAATAGGATACCTTTTAAAAAAGTTGATCTTTACTGTAACCTTTTTCGAAAACTTCGGTTTACCCTTTTGTATTGAATTCATATTGTGAAAACTGATACCCGACCTATAGGAATGCAACACCTGACCGATAACGCCTTAATGCTTAAAGTAAAAGCAGGAGACCTTGACAAACTTGGTCTTTTATACGAACGTCATAAGAAAAGACTCTTCGGATTCTATTACAATATGAACAGTAATGCTTCCTTAAGTGAGGACTTGGTACAGAATGTATTTGTACGAATGTTGAAGTACAAACATACATTTACAGGAGAGGGTTCTTTTTTATCATGGATGTTCAGAACGGCAAGAAACGTGAATTACGATTATTATAGAAAGAACAAGATTGCCTTTAATCAAAGAGCGGTTTCATCCGTTGAATACAAGCTTGAGGATTCAGCTTCCATGGAACACAAATTACAGCAGAAAGAAGATGTATCAATGCTACAGCGCGCCATGAATATGCTGCCCCCCGAAAAAAGGGAAGTATTGGTCTTAAGTAAGTTCAAAGAGCTGAAATTTAGCGAGGTAGGGGAGATTTTAGGATGCACCGAAGGTGCAGCAAAGGTAAAGGCACATCGCGCACTTAAAGATTTACGAACCATTTTTTTACAATTGGAAACGAGATAGTTATGGAACAGGAAAAATTTGAAATATGGATGATGGAGTATTTATCCGGTGACTTGGATAAAAGTGATGCCCTTAGGTTTGAAAACTACGTGCAAGA
>CALIJE010000132.1 GCA_938017825.1 uncultured Flavobacteriaceae bacterium | reverse complement strand
AAGCTCATTGATGATTTCAGCGATATCGGCGTAATGCAGGTCATCCATCAAGGAAACCAGTCCCGAATCTTGTTCAAGCTCGATTAGCCGCTCAATTTCAGCTACAAATTCGTCGGTGAGTTTAAAAGGTGTCATGTTTGCGCAATTGCCGCAAAGCTACTAAAAAACGGGTGACCCGCGGTATATTGTAATTTGGCATTGCAGCAGCTAGCCTTGAAATATAAATTATCGCTGCGATAAATCAGAATCAATTTGTTCGGTAAGGCTAATAAAGTCGGTCACCGATAATTGCTCGGGTCGCAAATCGAATAGTTCCTGTTCACGAAGCGTCTCGGAGAGCTCAAAGGTCTTTAGACTATTACGAAGTGTTTTGCGACGATGGTTAAAGGCACTTTTTACTACCCGAAAGAATAGTTTTTCATCACACGTCAGATTCAAATTTTTCTTGCGGGAGAGTCGTAGCACACCAGATTCAACTTTTGGTGGTGGCTCAAAAACATGCGGAGGTACCGTAAACAAATATTCGGCCACGTAGAAGGCCTGCACCAGCACTGAGAGGATGCCGTATGTTTTATTTCCAGAACCAGCACAAATACGCAAGGCGACCTCCTTTTGGAACATCCCTGTAAATTCGGGTACTTGAGACCTTACTTCCAGTAGTTTAAAAACGATTTGTGTGGATATGTTATAGGGGAAATTTCCTGTGATTGCGAACTGATCTTGTCCAAAAAGACTACGCAGATCAAAATTGAGAAAATCTGCCTCGATTACCTTGAAGGATCCTTCACCTTGCAGCACCTCAGGATTGGCCAATGGAAAACTCTGATTCAAAAATGCAATTGATTCCGAATCCAAATCCATGGCCACCAAATGCATAGGCCTTCGCAAAAGGTACTTCGTCAAAACCCCTGTTCCTGGCCCGATTTCGATAACATTGGTATAGCCGATTAGCGTAATCGTATCGGCAATTTGCTCGGCGATGTCCTCATCTTTTAGGAAATGCTGTCCCAAATACTTCTTGGCCTTAACCGGACTCTTTGTGTACCGCGATTTTTTGTTATTCCGATCGGGGGTAGACTTTTTACCTTTTTTGCCCATTCTTTTTATTGCTCGTTCACCACTTTTAACTCAGTTCTGAACGATACGATTTGGTTCGAAAATAGTCGTAGGGCGTCTTGGCGCAATCTGGGCGCGTCCTCTTTGTAATAGGCTTCCAAAGTTTCCTTGTCAGGAGTAGTGTATTGTACTGAATAGGTTGTGCCTCCCATGTCTTCCTCGACCAAAACCTGACACATTTTCGCACTGGTGAATTTGCCGGTTGCCAACATATCGGGTATGTGGATTTCTTTCATCCACACCAGCCATTCGTCATGTGCTGTATCTTGAATATTGGAGGTTACGTTATAGATATACATATTTTTTTGATCTATTGGCCTAGTTTATGGCATCACCGCGCAGCATACGAAAGTTCTTTCTCGCCTGCGGAAAGTAATAGCTATCTTGATAATTATAGATGATTTTTTCGAATTGCGCTTTTGCCTTCTCGGGTTGATTTAAGGTTTTTCGATAGAGTTCGCCCAAGGCAAAATAGGCGTCATCTGCTAAGATTCCTGTTGGATAGAACTCGACTATTTTAATGTAATTGAATTCGGCCTCCTCATAATTTTTAAGTCTTTCTAGCAATTCACCTTGTTTCAGAAGTGCATCATCTTCTATTTTTTCCCCTTTATGGTTTTCAAGAATGTCATTGAGCTCGGCAACCGCTTCCTTGATTTTGTTCTGATAGCCCAATAAATCGGCACGGGCGTATTTTTTTAAGGCCGTTTGGGTAGAGTCTTCCAGCGAATTGTCTGAAATTAAAAGGCTCAACTGCATCGCATCGTTGGCTATAAGTTGGGAGGTTGAGCTACGTAGTACTTTCAGTTGGGTCAACGACCAGTCAAAGTCACCTTTGTAGAAACTTGTTTGGGCAACTTTAAAGCGGGCATCTTGCCCCAAGACGTCATTTTTTAGGGATTTTTGAACCTGAGAAAAATAAATCAAAGCCTGATTGAATTTCTGGTCGAAAACCAAGATATCGCCTAAAGCCATTTTTATGAATGCTTTGCCCCGCACACTTAGTGGGAGTGCCAAACTCTTTTTTAAAATGTCAATTGCTGGTTCTGGGGTATCTTTTTGGAAGGTCAAGAAATTTGCATAGGCAACTTGAAGCTGCAAAGTCTGGTTTTCGTAACCGTAAAGGTCCATTAACTTTTCGAACTGGGCCTGTACATCATTGAGCACTTTTTCGTTCGGTTCAACGAGCTTGATATCGATTAAGTTAAGTTGGGCATTCAGGGTGGTAAGCGCGTTGTTCGATTTTTCAACAATATATTCAAAAACGGACCCAGCTACATCATACTCTCCGTCCTCTAAGGCAATAGTCCCAAGATTGGCCATGCGCTGAAGCGAAGTTTCATCCATACGTTTATAGATTGCTTTTTCTTGTCGAAAGGCACTTGCGTACTGCTTCTGCTGAATAAAAAGCCAGCTCAGCAGTTCGTTCCAAAGAACATCCGGGTTTTTTTGTGCATTTTCAAGAAGTATTTTTTTGAACTTCAGATTATTCGCGCTCTCCGGATCGGATGTAATAAACGCATCGATTTTGCGAAGCACATTCGACTTTGATGTTCTCCCGCCACTCACAAGGTTGAGGTACGAACTGTACATCTTCTCTATATTTCCTTGTTGGCCATATACCGTTGCCATTTGAAAGTTATAGTCCAAGGAAGGATTCAATTGCATAGCGGTAGAATAGGCTTCCAAGGCCTTGTCTAAAAGGGCATATTTCTGAAAACGTTCTCCTATAACATAGCCGTAATTTGGATTCTCTTGAATTTGTTGCAAGGCTTCTTCGTAGTATTTTGTAATGTTTAAAGAATCCCCTTTTAAGGTCGCATTATAGCCTAGTTCCACATAAATTGGTGGGTGGGGTCTTCTGCTGTTTAATGTTTTCAGAAGCTGTTTTTCGGCATCTTCATAGCGCTCTAACTGTTGGTAGCATGCCACTAACGACTCTACATAATCGGTACGGCCTTTATTCCTTTCTACCAATTTTTCATAATAGACCGCAGCTTTTTCGAATTCGCCATCATTGAAATATTGTTTCGCCAAGTTATCTTCTTGGCCAAAAGTGAAGTTAAAAAAAAGGAGGCACAAAAAAAGAGGTACTACAAATCGCATTACCCAAAGATACGCAGATTGCCGTAAGGGAGTGTTAAGAACGATCTAATCAATCGTATCAAATCCACAATAGGGTATCAATACTTCGGGAATTCGAATTCCGTTTTCGGTCTGGTAATTTTCCAAAATTCCCGCCAATACCCTAGGTAAAGCCAATGCGCTGCCATTTAAGGTGTGAGCCAGTTGGCTTTTTCCTTTTTCATCTTTGAACCGCAACTTTAATCGATTGGCCTGGTAGGTTTCGAAATTTGAAACCGAACTGATTTCCAACCAGCGATCTTGTGCGGTCGAAAAAACCTCAAAATCGTAGGTGAGCGCGGCGGTAAACCCTAAGTCGCCACCGCAAAGACGCAATATGCGATATGGGAGCTTTAATTCGCGAAGAATGGTTTTGACATGTTCGACCATGCCATCAAGTGCTTTGTGAGAGTGCTGCGGATGTTCCACACGTACGATTTCTACTTTATCGAATTGGTGCAGGCGGTTAAGTCCGCGCACATGTGAACCATAACTCCCAGCTTCCCGTCTAAAACACGGTGTGTAGCCGGTATAGCAGATGGGAAAGTCTTTTTTGCTCAGCAAATCGCCGCGAAACAAGTTCGTGATAGGTACTTCTGCCGTAGGGATTAGATATAGGTCGTCTTCCCCAATGTGATACATCTGCCCTTCTTTGTCGGGCAATTGCCCGGTACCGAAACCTGATGCTTCATTGACCACCAGTGGTACTTGCATTTCTGTATAACCTGCTTCTGCATTCTTGTCCAAAAAATAGGAAATCAAAGCCCGCTGCAAGCGTGCTCCCTTTCCTTTGTACACCGGAAAACCCGCGCCTGTAATTTTCACACCTAGTTCAAAATCGATAATGTCGTACTTTTTTGCCAGCTCCCAATGGGGCAGGGCATGGGTATGTAAGGTAGGAATGTCCCCTTCTTTGAACACCTCTTCATTATCGTTTTCAGTATTTCCCGAGGGTACCGATTCATGGGGCACATTGGGAATTTGATACAGTTTGTTTTGTAACTGCTCTGTGGTATTGTGAAGTTCTTCACTCAGCTTTTTGGAATCTTCTTTTAGAATTCCAGTTTTATCCTTTAGGGAATTGGCTTCGTCAGCTTTTCCAGTCTTAAAAAGCTGGCCAATTTCTTTGGAAAGTGCATTGCTTTCGGCAAGGGTCGCATCTAGTTGGGTTTGGGCGGCCCGTCTTTTTTCATCTAACTGTAATACTTCTTGCAACAAGGGTGCAGCATCGATATTCCGTTTTTTCAGCGCATTGATGATTTCCTCTTTATTGTCCCTTATGGCCTGTAATTGTAGCATTCTATATTTCTTTACGCTGCAAAGTTAGGTTTAATCGGTGAACGAGACAATGGATGGCTTACTCCAATTGTGAAGGTAAAATCCATTCATGATGTTCTAAATGATTCCATTCTTCTTTGGCAAGGTCTACTTTGGGGTCGAGGAAAGGAAGATAAGGTCTGCCGTTGATGCTGATCCGCGAATCGACTGCAAAAACTGAAATATCCTCTCCTCTTTTGGCATGTTCCTTTTTTAAATATTGTGCAAACTGCCACGCGAAGTCTGGGTATGCAGCAACTTTTGGGCTTTGTTTTTTGGTTAGGTATTGGTCTAGATTCGCGAACGTAAAATTTCCGTTTTCATTGTTCACTATTTTGAAATTGGCCTTACCTGAACGACTGCGCAGCATCATTCGCCAACTAAGGCGATGGCCTTCCTCGGTCCATAAGACATGATCTTTTATGAAGTAGTGTCGAATGGGGAGCAGAAGTTGTACAAGAAAATAGATTCCGAAACCAAGCAGGATAATGGATTTATAGGAAGGGTTTTCGGGCTCACCCTCTGTATAAACTGTTTTGCTCTTAAGGAAAATATTCCTAATGGTCTGAGGTTCGAAAAAGAATACGGTAAAAGCCAATGATAGAAACGGGAATATTCCTATTTGAAATACAATGGCATTGAACAGGTGAAAAAAGATCGATGCGAAAAATGCCCATTTACGTGTAGGTTTCCATAGTAGGGCAGGTACCAACAACAGGTCAAACAAAATACCACAAATACCAACGATTTTATGAAGCCATGGTTCTTGCAAGAGGTCACCGATAAGGAAGTAATCGGCTTTGCCGGCCATCAAAATTTTGATCATCCCAAAATCGAGCCAATCGCCATACATCTTGGCTACGCTGGCATAGGTGTACACGATGAACAACTGCAGAACAATGGTCCATTTTACCCAATTCGGCATATGATTTTGTTTTTTGGAAGGATTGAGTTTCACATCTAACGAACAATAACGGTTTGCAGGAAAAAAGCACATAAAACCAGATACTAGTATGAGCAGGTAATAATGATTATTGTATGCGGTTTTCTGCATCAGGTAAACGGCAGTCCATAATAGGGTAAAACTTAAAACGGCGAAGCGATATTTATATCCGATGGCGATCATGATACCTAAGGTACCCATTACAAGAAAGTATATGTACATGCCATTGCCCTGCAGCGGTTGTAGCCAGTCTAAACCGATAAAGTTGAAGGTGAATTGAGGATCAATAAGTGTTCTTTTGACCCAACCGGTAAGAATGGCACCATAACATTCACAGGCAACGAGAATCCCAAAAAATATACGAAATACTATTAGGGAAGAATTGTCTATTCTTTTAAATAGTAGTTGATTCAACATCACATGTTGATTAAGGTAAGTGCAGCCGATTTGTCTTTTTGAAGCTGTGTTTTTAGAGTTTCGACCGAATCGAATTTATGTTCATCCCTGAGGCGTTCTACCATTCGAACCTGTAAGGTTTTATTGTACAGATCTTGATCAAATTCGAAAAAATGAACTTCTATGCTTCGTTTCTTTCCTGATACCGTTGGGTTGTATCCAATATTCATCATGCCATGAACCGTATCGCCCTCAATTTCAGCATATACAACATAGACGCCATTTTTTGGTATCAACTTATAGGTGGCCTCAATTTGAAGATTGGCTGTAGGGAAGTCCAGTTTTCTTCCCAGACCTTTTCCTTGTATAACCTTGCCGGTAAGCATATAGTCATACCCTAGAAATTTATTCGCAGTTTCAATGTTACCGTCCTCTAAAGCTTTTCTGATTTTCGTAGAACTGACCGAAACCGCATCAATTTCTTGAGCTGAAATTTCCTCAACTTCAAAATCGAACGTATTTCCAAAAGATCTTAGATCCGAAATATCTGCCGTTCTATTACGGCCGAACCTGTGATCATAGCCGATAATGATCTTTTTGGCCTTTAAATCGTTCACCAATATGTCTCGAACGAATTCGGTAGCCGATAGACGAGAAAATTCTTTTGTAAATGGGTGTATGATAAGGTTGTCAATGCCTATCTTATCTAATATTTCACCTTTTTCCTCAATGGTATTCAACAATTTAATGTTCGCGTCTTTTTGAAGTACCATTCTTGGATGGGGGAAGAAGGTAAGCACTGTTGCCTTGAGATGCTGTTTTTGGGCACTTTTCGTTAGTCGCTCTAAAATGGTTCTGTGGCCTATATGTACCCCGTCAAAGGTGCCGATTGTGACCGCAGTGGCATGCTTTTTGTCGTATTTTTCGATGTTTTGAACTGTTACCACTGTTTTCTAACTAATAAAAAGGCCTATCTTTGAGATTGGAATAATATCCCCTTGATGACTGCTAAATTACGTCTTGTTTTTGCAATTACCATACTATTTGCTTCCTTTTGGGGGTACTCCCAGGATAATTATTGGACTGCAATTAATAAGGTAGATTCGGCTTCAAACGACTTTATTAAAGAGAGTGATTTTTCGAAGAGCAGCGTGTTTTCGATTGATGACACTATGCTGAAAAGTAAATTGAAACAACTTAGTGCGTCTGCCAAGAATGAGACCAAACTCTATTTTCCTGATGAAGCAGGAGTTTTAAGGGCGTATTTGGTACGCGAAACCCCTGTTTTTGCAGCTGAATTAGCTGCTAAGTATCCACAAATAAAGTCCTATTCAGGAATTGGGGTAGAAGATTCGCAGCGAAAAGTGCGTTTTAGCATTTCCCACAACGGACTTCAAGCGATGATGGTTCATCCGGAAAAGGCAACCGCCAGCTTCATTCAAAAAACATCTAAAAACACCTATGTTGTTTATGAACGAAACGGACTGGCAAAAAAAGACATTGATTTTATATGTGAGACCAAGTCTTCGATTTCCGCCAACAAGAATATCTCAACAAACCGCCCCGTAAGCGGAATGGTCTTGCGCAAATACCGCTTGGCGGTTTCCGCTTCTGGCAATTATACAGAATTTCACGGAGGCACCGTGGCAGATGCCTTAGCAGCCATCAATGCATCAATGACTAGAATCAATCAGATTTTTGAAGTTGATTTAGGCGTTACCCTTGAGCTGATCGCGAACAATGACGAACTAATTTTCACCAATCCGGAAACGGATCCATACACTAGTGGTGATTCGTTGAATGCACAGGCTCAAACAACCATTACCAATAGAATTGGGGAGGCCAATTACGATATTGGCCATTTGTTTCACCAAGGTGGAAGTGGTGGAAATGCTGGTTTCATAGGTGCGATTTGTTCAGATGGACAAAAAGGCAGTGCGTATTCCTCTGGGTCTACACCTGTGGGAGACGTCTTTGATATAGATTTTGTTGCTCATGAGTTAGGTCATCAACTGGGTGCCAATCATACATGGTCTTTTGAATCTGAGGGTACCAGTGTGCAAGTAGAACCGGGCAGTGGAACCACTATTATGGGGTATGCCGGTATTACCCAAGAAAACAATGTGGCATTGAATAGCGATGCCTATTTTCATTATGTAAGTATTCTTCAGATTGTCGAAAATCTGGATTCTAAATCATGTGGGGAAGCAGTATCCTTAACGAATAATCCTCCGGTCGTCAATGCTGTACCAAACTACGTAATCCCAGCATTGACTGCTTTCAAACTAACCGGTGATGCCACAGATCCCGATGCTGGCGATCAACTCACTTATGTTTGGGAACAAATCGATAACGGAGTTGTTACACAAGGGTCGTTTGGCCCTGAAAACCCTGTAGGTGCCAACTTTAGATCAAGAAATCCAACGGCAGATCCCAGCAGGTATTTTCCTGCATTGGCCAGAGTGGTATCAGGAAACCTTACACAAACAACGCCTTCGGCCAATTCTGCATGGGAAACCACAACCTCCTTGGGTAGGGTTTTAAATTTTGCACTTACGGTGCGTGATAATGCGGCCGGCGGTGGTCAGGTGGTTTCCGAACTGGTTGAGGTGGAAGTAAATGCAGGTGGAGCACCATTTTCTGTAAGTTCTCAGGCATCGAATATCAATTACGCTGCAGGGGAGTTAATTGATGTGAACTGGATTGTAGGGAATACAGACCAAGCTCCAATAAATGTGCAAACTGTAGATATTCTACTATCTATAGATGGGGGTTCTAGTTTTCCAGTAATGCTGGCACAACAAGTGCTAAACAATGGTTCGCATCAGGTGGTTTTGCCCGGGTCAGCGACGAGCGAGGCCAGGATAATGGTGCGGGCAAATGACAATATATTTTACGCTGTAAATGCGGCCGACTTTGTGATAACAGAATCGGCCATAGTACTGAATCCGACCCAGACTACATTTGAGGCCTGTCAACCAGATGCAGTGATGATTCCGTTTACCTATGAAACCTATGCCGGTTTTGCGGAAGAGGTTAGCTTTACCGTTCCTGATTTACCGGTCGGACTTTCAGCTACTTTCGTTCCTGCTACTGCTACTGCAGATGATACCCAGGTAACGCTGACCATAGGTAATACAGCAAATGTTGAATTGGGGGAGTACGCAATTACGGTTCGGGCGGCAGGGGGTTCTGAAACCAAGGAACTGCCCCTACAATTGATGTTGTTCGGTTCGGATTTCGCTGATATAAATCTGTTAAGTCCTGTTGATGGGGCTGTAGACGTTTCCGCCAGCGGGAATTTTGAATGGGAAGCGAGTACGTTGTATAGCACCTACGAGATTCAGATTGCCACAGATGCCGCTTTTGCAACTATCGTGGAGACAGCTGTCGTCTCTGGTAATACGTATGCACCTACCGGTCTATCAAATGATACCGCTTATTTTTGGAGGCTAAAGCCCATCAATACTTGTGGGGAAGGTACCTTTGGCCCTGGTTTCGGTTTAACGACTATTAAGAAGACGTGCATACCCAGTAGGCTTGGTACCGATTTACCGATTGATATTTCTGTAACAGGTACCCCTACAATTTCTTCTAAGATTACTTTTTTCGATGATTTTGTATTGTCAGATATCGAAGTGGGCATTGAACTTGATCACACCTATTTAAGTGATTTGGTCATTACTTTGACTGCGCCATCTGGAAAGTCTGTGCGACTACTTTCAAATTCTTGTGGCAACCTAAGTAATATCAATGCCGTTTTTAATGATTCGGCGGCAAATTTTATTTGCGATGGCGACCCCGCTATTAGTGGTACTGTACGACCACTGATTGGCTTTGATAGTTTTATTGGGGATTCCATTGCTGGCGAATGGACATTGACCATAGAGGATCAGGCCAACGAAGACGGCGGAGTACTAAAGAATTTCTTTTTGAACGTTTGTGTGGAAGGGGAACCATTGCCCGATGGAGATGCAGACGGGGTTTTTGATGCCGATGATGCCTGCCCTGGAACTCCCTTGGGTACCAATGTAGATGTTACAGGATGTCCTATTTATAGATTTGCCGTCAACAATTTTCAACTACAGGCAACGAGTGAATCTTGCCGCAATGAAAACGATGGAATTTTAGAAATTGCCACCCAAGAAAGTTTGGATTACAGTGTTACGATAACGGGTAACGGACTCAATGTGAGCGATACATTTACCACAAGCTATATTCAGAATAATCTGAGTGCGGGTACGTATACGGTCTGCTTTAATGCAACCGATGGGACTAAGGTTTATGAAGAGGCCTGCTTCGAAGTTGTGATTTCCGAACCAGAGGCCCTTTCGGTAAGTTCAAGAATAGGACTCGATCCCAATAGTATTGTTTTGAGCTTGGGTGGGTCAGATATTTATACGATTGCTATAAATGGTTTGGCGGTACAGACCACAAAATCGGAATATACCCTCGACTTAAAACCTGGTACCAACCTCGTAAAAGTCACTGGAACTTTTGATTGCCAGGGCTCTTTTGAGGAATCGTTTTTTATTCCCAGTGGTATTATTGTATATCCGAATCCAACAACGGATTTTGTAAAAATTTATGTAGAAAATTCGAGCGAAGTGAAGTTAAATTTGTTCTCAATTGAGGGTAGATTAATTCGGTCGGAAAAACGAATAGCCTCTGCATCTGAGGTCGAATTCGATATTTCTACCTTATCGGCTGGCACCTATCTGCTACAGGTAGATGGCCAGTCCCAACGAGGAACGTATAAAATTATCAAACAATGAGGACGGTACTGAGCATACTCTTAGTAGGGGCACTTGTATGGGGATGCAAAAAAGACGATCCGCCGAGTCCTCCCGGCGTGGTGTCGTTGGTGGCACCGGCAAAAAATACCGAATGCAGTCCAATAGATAGTTCTAGCGGCAATACAAATTTGGTGCAATTTACCTGGCAAGCTGACGCCAATTCAGAATCATATCAGTTAAGAATTCAGGATTTGAATTCAGGAACTACACAAACTAAAACTACAACGGCACTTTCAGAAATTTTGCCTGTGAATAAGGGTACGCCATTCTCATGGTCGGTTACTTCGATGAATACTAAGGTGACGGAAACGGCTGTGAGTGAAACATGGTTCTTTTTTAGTCCGGGTACCGAACTGAGCTATGCTCCCTTTCCGGCTGAGATTGTTTCGCCAAATGGGCCTAAGGCCTTTATCGATGGCAGCGGTGAGGTTACGTTGGAATGGGCCGGTTCAGATCTTGACAATGATATCGAACAATATCAAATTTATTATTCAAACACCACCCCACCAAGTTTATACGATACCACAACGGTTAATGAAGCCTCCTCTATTAGTGTGCCGGCTATTTCGAACACCAACTATTATTGGAAAGTAGTTACTATCGATAGAGAGGGTAATTCTTCGGATACCGGAATTTTAAGCTTCACGGCCATTTAGTATTGGCCTAGGTGCCATTAAATTGGTTCATGGTAATTGATACCCCGGCCAATACAAAAGATTTGATGATTTCGGTTGTTTTTACAAACCGTTCCGCTAGGGCCGCGGCTTCCTCATCGTTCCATTGCCCCAAAACATATTCGACCTGTCTTCCTTTGCCAAAGTCAGATCCTACCCCAAATCGAAGCCTATTGTACTTAGAGGTCTGCAAAACTGTTTGAATATCCTTTAACCCATTGTGGCCGCCATCACTACCTTTTGTCTTTAATCTAAGCGTGCCAAACGTCAAATTGATATCATCTGTAATGACCAGCACATTAGAGATGGGGATATTTTCCTTTTCCATCCAATATTTCAATGCCTTGCCACTGCGATTCATATACGTTGAAGGTTTCAAGCATAAGATACTTCGACCCTTAACTTTAAAACTGCCAATAGCACCAAGTTTTTGGGTGGTAAAGATGAACTCCTCTGTTTGAGACAATTTGTCCAATACCTTAAATCCTATATTATGACGTGTTTCTGCGTATTCGTCACCAATGTTACCTAAGCCTACGATTAAAAATTTCTTCATGTTGTCGATTTCATCCAATATGGTTTTGGCACTGAACAATGATTTGATGAACTGGATCATATTTCCATTTTTATAAAAATACAAAAGCATCCCGAACCAGTTTGATACCGATAGGGAATGCTTTTGAATGTTTTTGAAAAGATGGATTATTCTCCGCCTTCAGCTTTTGGGGCATCGGCTGGTGCAGCTGCGGCATCTCCGCCTTCAGCAGTTGCTCCTTCAGCTCCTTCTTCACCTTCAACTCCTTCTTCATCTTCCTCAACCTCTTCGACGATTGCGGCACGTTGTGTTTTCACTTGAATCACAACGGTACTGTCTGGGTGTAGAATGGTGAAATCGTCATTCAATAGTGATTCGACAATAATATTATCCCCAATTTTCAATTTGGAAATATCGATATCAAAGAAATCGGGTAACTTATCCGGTAGCGCCTTAATGGCCAATTTTCTTTTTCTGAACAACAAACGACCTCCATTTCGAACCCCAGGAGAAACTCCTTGAATTCTCACCGGAATGTTCATGGTCACTTCCTTATCGTCAAATAGTTGGTAAAAATCAATATGCAGAATCTTATCCGTGACAGGATGAAATTGAATGTCTTGCATAATCGCATTTACCTTACCTTCACCTAAGTCAACCTTTACGGTATGGGCGGCAGCAGTGTACACTAAATCCCTGAAACTTAATTCAGGTGCTGAAAAGTGTAGTGGTTTTTCCCCTCCGTATACTACGCAAGGAACCATTCCAGCATTACGTAGGGCCTTCGTTGCCTTTTTGCCCACGCTTTCTCTTTGTGATCCTTTAATTGTAATTGACTTCATTGTGTTTAATTAATATGTATTAATAAAATAATATGCTACATTAAGAACTTCGATGCTATCGAAGTGTTATGGTGTACTCTATGCATTACATCTGCAAATAGCTCGCAACAGCTCACCACTTTTACTTTGTCGCTTTGCTTTCGTACAGGAATAGAATCGGTTACGATAAGTTCCTGTAATTTGGAATTTTCAATACG
>CALIJE010000131.1 GCA_938017825.1 uncultured Flavobacteriaceae bacterium | reverse complement strand
GGGGGAGCTTTACAAAGAAGCTCCAATTGCCTTGCAATTGTGCATTTTCTTTTGTCCTCAATTTTGATGCAAGCATCAATTGTTTCCAAAAGAAAAGCTCCTTGGTTTTCCAAGGAGCTTCTTTGTAGCGGGAACAGGACTCGAACCTGTGACCTTCGGGTTATGAGCCCGACGAGCTACCTACTGCTCTATCCCGCGATAAGGGTTGCATCTTACTTGTTTTGAAACCACAACACATGACGTTGACAAGATGCGCACTATTATTTCTAGCGGACGACAAATATACGACCCATTCTTCCTTTTATCCAAATTCATGCCATATTTATTTCTTTTTCATTCCACTAAAAAGTTAAAATCCATAACTTCGGCTTTTACTCCCTATGGAAGCAATCAACACTTTTTTACAAGATGCCAATTCCTACGCCAATTGGCCTATGTTCATTTTACTCATTGGTGGCGGACTAATATTGGTCTTCTACTCTAAATTTTTACCGTATCGCTTTTTTGGGCATGCCATAGCCATTACAGCGGGCAAATACGATGATAAAAATGCCAAAGGTGATGTGAGCTCGTTTCAAGCCTTGTCAGCGGCAGTAGCGGCAACGGTCGGCTTGGGGAACATTTCAGGGGTTGCCATTGCCATTCATGATGGTGGTCCCGGTGTGGTTTTCTGGATTTGGATGACCGCCCTGATCGGTATGTGTATAAAGTTTTACAGCTGTAGTCTTTCGATCATGTTTAGGGGTACCGATTCTGAAGGCAAGTTGCAAGGTGGCCCCATGTATTATATTACAAAGGGATTGGGCGAAAAATGGAAACCCCTGGCCATTTTCTTCGCCATTTGCGGGCTATTCGGTTTTTTAGGGGTGTTTACCGCCAATCAATTTACCGATACCTTTATGACCGTCATACAGCCCGAGGAAAACCTGATCGCCCTCGGAGGTTCCGCAGAGGATCCGCTCTTTAATTGGAAAATATCTATTGGTATCGGCTTGGCCATTATTACCTCTTTTGTAATTTTTGGAGGGCTTACGAAAATAGCTAAAGTGGCCTCGGCCATCGTACCATTTATGGTGGCAGTTTATTTAATTGCCGTATTGGTCGTGATGGTGATGAATGCCTCCCAGATCATCCCGTCGCTAAAGATGATCATGACGCAGGCGTGGGACTTTAATTCCATGGTGACCGGAGGCTTTTGGGGTCTGATCATCATTGGTGTAAAAAGGGCCATGTTCTCGAATGAGGCCGGTTTGGGATCTGCCCCAATGTATCATGGGCAATCGAAAACCGATAATCCTATCAAAGAAGGTTTGGTAGCAAGTTTGGGCCCCTTTATCGATACGATATTGGTGTGCACCTTCACGGCTATTGTTATTATACTTAGTGGCGCTTATCTCGAAGACTCTAGCGGAATCGTTATGACGCTCAGCGCTTTCGAAACCACTCTTTTTGGTTATGGCGATGATCTTTTAATGCTGATCGTTACTGCTTTTGCCCTGTCTACACTTTTTACCTATTCTTACTACGGGGTAAAAAGTTTGTCATTTTTAACAAATGCAAAAATCGGCAAACTTTACAATGTTTATTTCGTAGCGATGATCATTTTTGCCGCGGTGGCATCCTTGGAGTTGGTTAAAAACCTGATCGATCTTTCCTATGCTTTAATGGTAATACCCAATATGATCGCAGTCCTGTTATTGGCACCAAAAGTGAATGCAGAGGCCAAAAAATATTTCAATAGACTAAAAGATGCCAAATCATAAATCGGGTTTTGTAAATATTATAGGGAACCCCAATGTGGGCAAGTCTACCTTGATGAACGCCTTTGTAGGTGAGAAGCTGTCTATTATTACTTCGAAAGCACAAACAACAAGACATCGTATTCTAGGTATTGTGAATGGGGATGACTTTCAGATTATTCTATCTGATACCCCAGGTATTATAAAGCCGGCCTACGAACTACAAAGTTCGATGATGAATTTTGTGAAGTCTGCCTTAGAAGATGCCGATGTATTGCTCTATATGGTTGAAATTGGCGAGAAAGCCCTAAAGGACGAAGCTTTTTTTGAAAAGATCAAGAAGAGCAAGATTCCTGTTTTGCTTCTATTGAACAAAGTAGATACCGCTACCCAAGAATTGCTCGAGGAACAAGTGCAATATTGGCAAGAGTTACTTCCCAAAGTGGAGTTACACCCAATTTCTGCCTTGTCTAATTTTAATGTAAAGAATGTTTTCGAACGGATTATTGAATTGCTGCCCGAAGGTCCGGCGTACTACCCCAAAGACCAGTTGACCGATAAGCCAGAGCGTTTTTTCGTCAATGAGACCATTCGAGAAAAGATATTGATGCACTACAAAAAAGAGATTCCCTATGCGGTTGAAATCGAAACCGAGGAATTTCTTGAGGATAAGGAAATCATTCGTATGCGCGCTGTTATCATGGTTGAGCGCGATTCTCAAAAAGGCATCATCATTGGGCATAAGGGCAGTGCCCTAAAGCGGGTCGGCGTAGAAGCGCGAAAAGACCTTGAGAAATTCTTCGGCAAGCAAGTACACATAGAACTCTATGTAAAGGTAAATAAGAATTGGCGAAGCAATGCCAGACAGTTAAAGCGCTTTGGTTACAACAACTAAACCCTTAAACTTCTCAGTCATAAACTTATAAACCCTATTTTTGCACCTCCAAATTAAAAACGTATGGGCGCTATTGTAGCCATAGTGGGAAGGCCAAATGTAGGAAAGTCGACTTTTTTCAACCGTTTGATACAACGGCGTGAAGCTATTGTTGATGCCGTGAGCGGCGTAACACGAGACCGTCATTACGGCAAGAGCGATTGGAACGGGAAAGAATTCTCTGTAATCGATACTGGTGGCTATGTGGTAGGCAGCGATGATGTTTTCGAAAAGGAAATAGACAAGCAAGTAGAGCTCGCCATTGATGAGGCCGATGCCATCATTTTTATGGTAGATGTTGAGTCTGGAGTTACGGGTATGGATGAAGATGTTGCCAAGCTATTGCGTCGTGTCAAAAAACCGGTTTTTCTGGCGGTGAATAAAGTTGACAATGCCAAAAGAGCCGCTGATGCGGTCGAATTCTATGCTTTGGGACTAGGGGAGTTTTATAACCTTTCGAGTGTTAATGGAAGTGGTACTGGGGAATTGCTCGATGCTTTGGTAGACGTATTGCCAGAAAATGAGGAGGAAGAAGACGAGCTGCCTCGGTTTGCTGTAGTGGGGAGACCAAATGCGGGTAAATCATCCTTTATCAATGCCTTGATAGGCGAGGAGCGGTACATTGTTACCGATATAGCAGGTACGACCCGTGATAGTATCGATACCAAGTACAATAGGTTCGGATTTGAATTCAATTTGGTCGATACGGCCGGAATTCGGCGCAAGGCCAAGGTCAAGGAAGATTTGGAGTTTTATTCTGTTATGCGATCGGTACGTGCTATTGAGCATTGCGATGTATGTTTACTGGTCCTCGATGCGACCCGTGGTTTTGATGGTCAGGTAGCCAATATTTTTTGGTTGGCGCACCGTAACAATAAGGGCATCGTGATTTTGGTGAATAAATGGGATTTGGTCGAGGACAAGGAGACCAATACCATGAAACACTATGCACAAAAAATTAAGGAAGCCGCAGAGCCGTTTACCGATGTGCCCATCATTTTTATGTCAGTGCACACGAAACAACGCATTTTCAAGGCGATAGAAACGGCCGTGGCCGTGTACAAAAACCGTAGTAGAAAAATCAAAACGGGCAAGTTCAATGATGTTATGCTTCCGCTGATTCAGACATATGGTCCACCGGCCTATAAGGGTAAATATGTGAAGATAAAATTCTGTACCCAGTTGCCAACACCCTACCCACAATTTGCGTTTTTCTGCAACTTACCGCAGTATGTGCGAGATCCCTACAAACGTTATTTAGAAAATAAGATTCGGGAAAATTTTGATTTTACAGGGGTGCCAATGACCATTTTTATGCGGAAAAAATAGCGGGCAGTAAGGTTTAAACAGCAGGTCCCTAACGCGTCATCTAATGCGGCACTTTTAAATTACGTTTGTAATGAACGTAGTTCATTTTGATACTTGGGTTTAATTGTTATCCAACTTTGAAAGGGTATCCCACTTATACATTAATGAGTCAAGTCCGTTAGAGATGCCTTCATAATATTCGTTTGCTCTAAAGCGAGGAAGCATTGTAGTTTTCAAAACATGCTCACAAATACTATCCGTTAGTATTTTCTCCGTGCCATGCCCGGTGGCAATGCCTACTTCCCTTAATGGCTTGCAGAGTACAATTATCAATCCGTTATCCTTGTCTTTTTGGCCAACACCCCAATAGTTGCCCAGTGCACTTGCATATGATTTTATATTGGAATAAGGAGAAATCGAATCGATACTTACAAATACAATTTGATTGGTCGTGGCTATTTCATAGTCATAAATTTTTTTGGTAAGACTCGTTTTTTCTTCTTCGGATAGAATGAACGAATAATCGTTGATAATCGTAGCACTCTTATTTTCAGGAAACACACTAGTTGCTCCATGCTTGTCGCGACCGAAATAACAACTGCCAAGGATTAAAAACACAGACAGTACGGATAAAGCTGAAATCTGTCTAATCATGCCTGTTTATGATCTACTGAGTGTAGTTTTTTTTAAACGGATTATTTGACTTTTTGCAGTATAAAGTAAGCAGTTGGTTTGTCTCGCATTTCATGTTTATCACCAACCGCCCGAGGCGCCACCGCCACCAAAGCCTCCACCGCCGAATCCACCGCCAAAGCCTCCACTGAAACCACCACCAGAACTACCGCCAAAGCCACCACTACTGCCACCAAATCCACCAGAGCTACTGCTGCGTCCCATATTACTTAGGATAATGATATCTCGTAGGTCGAGGCCGCGTCCTCGTCGCCCACCAGTGCGTCCACCCCCTCTGCGGTTTCTGCTTGATAAAATGATCAGAATGATAAAGAAAATGATAAACGGTAAAAAAGGTGCTATAGAAAACCCACTGCCATCATCAAAGGTGCGCTCTTCTTTGAATTCCCCGTTGAGTACCTTAAAAATGGCATCTGCACCTGCATTGAGTCCGGCATAATAGTTATCCTGCTTAAAATGGGGAATAATAATACCCTGTATGATTCGACGCGACATGGCATCGGTAAGCGAACCTTCTACCCCATAACCGGTACTAATCGCAATTCTGCGGTCGCCACGGGCCAGGAGCACAAGAACGCCATTGTCTTTTCCATCTTGACCAATGCCCCATTTTTGTCCCCATTGCGCCCCTAAATAGTCGATATCCTCTCCTTCGGTAGATTTGATAATCGCAACTAAGATCTGGGTCGACGTACTATCTGAATAGCGAACGAGCTTTTGCTCTAAGCTTCGCTTCTGCTGTTCGGGCAGAAGGTTTACATAATCATAAACGCTCGTTTGTTTCTTGGGTTTTTCGGGAATGCGGTATTGCGCAAAACCAAAGTTTAGCCCACAAAGAAAAATGAATAAGAGGCTAACCTTTAGAAACTTCATTGCTTAGTTCATTAGTATCTCCATGTCGCCATGGGAAGTACGTTTCAAGTTCTTTCCCCGCCATCATAACGCCGTCAATGATACCTTCTTTGTGATTTCCTTTTTTAAAGTGGGCCTCAATAACATCTTTGGTCGAATTCCAGAAATTTTCAGGAACTACCTTATCAATGCCCCGATCCCCATAAATGGCAAATTTTCTATCATTGACCGCGACGTATATGATGACCCCATTTTCGTCTTTCGTATTGTCCATTTTCAAGAGGTGAAAGACTTCCTTGGCCCGGTCAAAATGATCTAGACGGGTGTGCGATTCTATATGTACGCGTATTTCTCCCGAGGTCTTTTTTTCCGCCGTCAGTATAGCCTGAACAATTTCTTGTTCGTCGGTATGCGATAAAAAATCCTCAACTCTTGACATTGCTTCTAGTTGAAGTCAAAGTCAACATCGGGGGCATCTTCAGAACCTGGATCCGCTTTATATCGGGCCATTTCTTCAAATCCGAACCAACCTGCAAGAAGTTTGCCTGGGAATTTGGTAGTATGAATATCGTAGATGTTCACTTTTTCATTAAAGCGGTCGCGCGCCACGTTGATTCGATTCTCAGTACCTTCGAGTTGGGACTGCAATTCTAAAAAGTTGGCGTTAGCTTTTAGTTCGGGATATCGTTCTACCACCACCATCAACTTGCTCAAAGCGCCTGTTAGTCCGCTCTGTGCTTCTTGAAAAGCGGCCATTTTCTCTGGAGTAAGATTTCCGGCATCGATATTTGTAGCGGTTGCCTTCGCCCGCGCTTCGATGACATCTTTAAGGGTTCCCCTTTCAAAATCAGCGGCACCTTGAACGGTTTTTACAAGATTTCCGATAAGATCGTTTCTTCGTTGGTACGAACTCTCAACATTAGACCAGGCTGTCTTGGCATCTGCTTCTAAAGTTACGGCCTCATTGTTAAAGCCAACGGCCCATTGGTAAATTCCGAAGGCTAAAACGCCTATTACGATCAATGCTACTAATCCTTTTTTCATTTCAGTATAGTTTAAATAGTGTTTATTGTGTTCTTGTTGTATTGCTAATTTTAAAGTGTATTGTAAATTTTGCGAAAGACCTATAATTGCCCTTTTATTTTTGTGAGCTCAGCTTTAACACCTTCAAGTTTTTGAATGATCTCAAAATTGCTCAAAGTTTTACGCTTGTTCTCCTTTAAATGTGTCTTTGCACCTTCTAAGGTAAAACCGCGCTCTTTGACCAAATGATAGATAAGCTGAAGATTCTTAATGTCGGCAGGAGTGAATTTTCGATTGCCCTTTGCATTTTTTTTGGGCTTAAGAACATCAAATTCCTTTTCCCAAAAACGAACAAGTGAGGTATTAACTCCAAATGCCTTGGCGACTTCGCCGATGCCATAGTACAGTTTTTCCGGGAGTTCTACTTGCATGGATTATTAATCTAAAGATTGGTTTTCTTGAGAAGCCATTTTAAGCATCTTTTGGTATTCTTTATCCGATAAACTACCATAATAGAAATTTATGGGGTTGATACGGTCACCATCTTTCCAAACCTCATAATGCAAATGCGGTGCTTCCGAACGTCCTGTATTGCCTACAAATCCGATAAGATCTCCACGCTTTACCCTTTGCCCTCTTTTTACATTGTACTTGCTCATATGGGCATAGATACTTTTGTACCCAAAGCCATGGTCTATTCGAACATGTTTTCCAAAGCCCGATGAGTTATTATCCGCACGAATAACTTTTCCATCCCCGGACGCATAAATCGGAGTTCCTTTGGGTGCTGTAAAGTCCATTCCACGGTGCATTCTACGCGCCTTCGTAAAAGGATCTGTACGCCAACCGTAACCAGAGGCCATTCGTGTTAATTCAGAATTATTGATGGGCTGTATGGCAGGAATTGCCATGAGCAATTTTTCTTTCTCTTCCGCGAGCTTGGTAATCTCATCAAGCGATTTCGATTGAATGGCCATTTGTTTTTTAATGATATCCAATCGCTTTGTTGTCGCAATGATCATTTCGGAATTATTGAAACCCTCCAAAGACTTGTATCGATTTATACCTCCAAAACCAGCTCTTCGTTGCTCCTCGGGAATAGGATTGGCCTCAAAATACAAACGGTAGATATTGTTATCGCGCTCTTCCACATTGGCAAGTACCTCTTCCATTTGCTCCATTTTCCTATTCAGAAGCTCAAATTGAAGTTCGTAATTATTAACCTCTCTGCGTAGTGAAAGTTCGGCAGGGGTATTTATGAGATTTGTATTCAGTAAAAAGACTAGGGAAACCAATCCGAAAAGAACGGCACCGAGCACGAACAAACCTATATTTCGATAGCGGCGCGATTTTTTCGGCTCTATCTTTCTGTATGAAAGCGTATCAGGATCGTAATAGTACTTAACCTTAGACATGAATGTATTTTATCCTATTTTTGTCGTTTTAACAGAACAAGCAAATATAAAAATTGTTTCGCAGAAACCGTTAAAATTAGCAAAACCTTACTGAATTCATGACTTCTAACGAAATAAGGAACAGATTTCTCAACTTTTTTAAGGCAAAAAAGCACAAAATTGTTGCCTCTGCGCCCATGGTCATCAAAGATGATCCAACCTTGATGTTTACCAATGCTGGAATGAATCAATTTAAGGAATTTTTTCTGGGCATCAATGACTCGAAGAGCCCTCGAGTGGCCGATACCCAAAAATGCCTTCGCGTAAGCGGAAAGCACAACGATTTGGAAGAAGTTGGTAAGGATACCTATCACCATACCATGTTCGAAATGCTCGGGAATTGGAGTTTTGGAGACTATTTCAAGGAAGATGCGATCAAATGGGCATGGGAATTACTGACCAAAGAATTCGAAATAGATAAAGATAGCCTTTATGTTTCCGTTTTTGAAGGAAGCAATGATGCCGATAAACTAGCAATGGATACGGAGGCCTTTGAGTTGTGGAAGGCTATAGTTCCCGAGGACCGGATCATCATGGGCAATAAGAAAGACAATTTCTGGGAGATGGGAGATCAGGGACCGTGTGGGCCATGTTCTGAAATACATGTAGACATTCGCTCCGCTGAGGAAAAAGCCAAGATTCCCGGTGCTGATTTGGTCAATGCCGATCATCCGCAGGTTGTCGAAATATGGAATCTTGTATTCATGCAGTATAATCGCAAGGCCGATGGCAGTTTGGAGGCTTTGCCAGAAAAACATGTAGATACGGGTATGGGCTTTGAACGCCTGTGCATGGTTTTGCAAGATGTGAAATCGAACTATGATACCGATGTGTTCACACCCATTATCCGGGAAATCGAAACAACTACGAGTTCTAAATACGGTAAGAATGAGGAAACCGATATCGCGATCAGGGTCATCGCCGATCATATTCGTGCCGTATCCTTTTCCATTGCCGATGGGCAGCTCCCAAGCAATACAGGCGCAGGTTACGTAATACGGCGTATTTTGAGAAGAGCTATTCGTTATGGCTTTACTTTTTTGGATACTAAAAACCCATTTATGTATCGCTTGGTCAAGGTCTTGACCGAAACCATGGGCCAGGCCTTCCCAGAACTCAAGGAACAGCATCAGTTGATCGAAAATGTTATTAAAGAGGAGGAACATTCATTCCTGAATACTTTGGAACAAGGGCTGGTTTTGTTAGATACCATCGTAAGGAAAACCGATGAAAAAGAAGTGGATGGCCGCAAGGCTTTTGAGTTATACGACACCTATGGGTTTCCTATTGATCTTACCGCCCTTATTTTGGGAGAAAAGGGTTTTTCTTTGGATGAAGAAGGGTTTAATACCGCAATGCAAGAACAGAAAGATCGTTCCCGTTCTGCATCTGAGGTTTCTAAGGAAGATTGGGTAATTCTAATGAATGATGTGGAACAAGAATTTGTTGGGTACGACTTGCTTGAAGCGGATGTGAAATTGGTAAAGTACAGAAAGGTGACCTCGAAGAAAGAAGGGGAACAGTACCAGCTGGTTTTCAATCTTACCCCTTTTTATGCTGAAGGGGGCGGCCAAGTAGGGGATAAAGGCTATCTAGAAGTACCTAATGGAGATGTGGTATATCTTGTAGATACCAAGAAGGAAAACAATGAAATTGTACACTTTGCAAGCAGCCTACCCAAACATCAAACTGAAACCTTTAAGGCCGTCGTCGATAAAAAGCAACGCCAACGTACCGAGGCAAACCATACAGCAACTCATTTGTTGCATCAGGCATTACGAGAAATATTGGGAACGCATGTTGAACAAAAAGGCTCGGCGGTACATTCAAAATATTTGCGCTTTGATTTTTCCCATTTTTCAAAAATGACCACTGAAGAATTGCGTACGGTCGAGAATTTCGTGAATGCCCGTATTGAGGGGCAGCTGCCTTTTGTAGAGCATAGAAACGTTCCTATGAAAGAGGCTATTGCCGATGGTGCAATGGCTTTGTTCGGCGAAAAATACGGCGATACCGTACGTACTGTTCGTTTCGGACAATCAATAGAATTATGTGGCGGAACCCACGTGAAGAACACAGGTGATATTTGGCATTTTAAGATCAAGTCGGAAGGTGCAGTTGCGGCCGGAATCAGAAGAATCGAAGCCATTACCTCAGATGCGGTAAAAGACTTCTATTTCGAAAATAACCGCACACTTTATGAGATAAAAGATGCTTTGAATAATGCGCAAGACCCTTTAAAATCGGTAATTGCCTTACAAGAAGAGAATTCAAGACTAAAAAAAGAGGTGGAAGGATTATTAAAGGAAAAGGCCAAAAACTTAAAGGGAGAATTGTTTGCTGAATTGCAAGAAAGCAACGGGATACGATTCCTGGCCAAAAAAGTAGATTTGGATGCCGGCGGAATAAAGGATCTCTGCTTTGAAATGGGCGGTCAGCATCATAATTTATTCCTAGTGTTCGGGTCGGAACAAAATGGCAAAGCCATCTTGTCGTGCTATATTTCAAAAGAAATTGTGGCAAGCAAAGACCTCAATGCAGGAACTATAGTTCGAGAGCTAGGCAAATACATACAAGGTGGCGGTGGAGGGCAACCGTTCTTCGCAACGGCTGGCGGTAAGAACCCCGATGGTATTGATGAAGCCTTGGAAAAGGCCGCCGATTATCTTGGGTAAATAAAGGCAAAATGAAAAGATTTCTTGTAGGCGTTATCATAACATTGGTGGGCGTATTTATGTTTCGCTCGTGCTATGATGACAAGAAAGACAAATCAATCCTTGAGGAAAACTCTATGCTGATTCAGCAACAAATCGAGAATGTTTCCAAGTTGGTGGTCACCGAGGGACATTTTGCAGAGGTTTATAACTATAGAGATTCCCAACAACTTTTCGGCTATTTGTTGACAGCGGACAAAAAAGCCCTGGTGGTCGTCAATGCAGAGGTTACTGTAGGTTATGACTTGGGTTTGATCGACTTCGAGATCGAAAATGAAACCAAGACGCTGCACATCAAAAGTATTCCTGAACCAGAGGTAAAAATCAATCCCGATTTCGAATATTATGATGTTACGGCCGATTATTTCAATCCGTTTGAGGCGAAAGACTATAATACAATTAAGAAAAACGTTACCGCCTCCCTCTTGAAAAAAGTAGAGGCCTCTTCACTAAAGTCCAACGCAGAGAACAGATTGATCAGTGAATTGCAAAAGTTTTACATTTTGACAAATTCAATGGGGTGGACACTCACTTATGGCGATACGGTCGTTGACCACAACCTACCTGAATTACTTGGTAAGGATTGATGTTAAACTTAACAAAAAGAGCAATTGTGGAAACTGATTAGTTGTTACATTAGGTAAAAATCAGAACCCATGAAAACAACACGATCAAAAAACAACAGAAGGGATTTTATTAAATCAACAGGGATTTTAGGTGCCGGCATGCTCATGCCAAGTATAAATTTTGCGGCCTCTGAGCCGCTGCCCCAAGAGGGGAGTATGCACCTTTTTGGCAAAAGAGAGGGTTATACGAAAGAGGTCAGTATTTTGGTTTCCATGATGGATTGGATGCGCGATACCGTGATGCGAGAAGTGCGGGACATCAATCAAAAAGAACTCGATTTTTTGTTGGATGATGATTCCAATTCAGTTGGTGCGATGTTGATGCATTTAGCCGCTACCGAACGCTATTATCAATTGGATACCTTCACGGGCGTTGACAAGAGCAAGCTTGATTTTGGCGTTGATGACGATATGTGGGAAGCTGCCAGTAGACTTGGAGATCAAGGGCGTAAGGCATTCAAGGGAAAGTCACCCTCTTTTTATTTGGATAAATTGTCCGAAGTGAGGGCGTATTCATTAAAGGAGCTAAAGAATCGGGATGATGTATGGTTATATGAATCCGTGCCCTTTTTTGGAAACCAACCTACGAACAATTACTGCAAATGGTTTCACGTGGTAGAACACGAATCAAATCATAATGGGCAAATTCGCATTATCAAAAAGAGGGCGGTTTAATCTTCTCTTGTGTTTTAATTGCCAGCTTGGTCAACGAGTTTGTCTTGCACCAGTTTTAGTCCGTCATCAATCAAGTGCCCAACCACGGGCCTATTTTGTTTAACGGTCTCTAAATGCGAAACCAACTCGTCGGCAAAGTCTAAATCGCCGTTTAGCTTGGCCAATTCATATAGCTCCACGGCAAGAAGCCAATCATCAGGGTATTCGTCTTTAATAACTTCGAAAACTTTATGTCTTGAAATGGTGGTATTGGTGCCTTCTCGAAAATCACGTACCTGTTGGTATAGATTTTCTAGCTTTTTTAGTTCTGAATTTTTAGCTGTTTGTTTCGGAGTCGACGAGATTTTATGATCTACCAAATCAAAACTATTTAGGTCAGCAGGCCCATTGAAAGCAGAAACAATTCGTTTGCCGACGGCCATGCTATACAATCGCTCATCTGATTTGAAAAGGATTTGCTCACCGTGGCTCACCGTGCAATCTCTGAAGGTGATGAGGATTATTTCCCCTTTCAGATTTCTAGTTCCGGTAATGATCTCTCCCGATATTTTCACATTACCTTCAAACTCCAAGGATATGGTCTGTCCTTCAAAAATGTTGTAGGCTTTTAAGTCTAGCGGACTCATATCCTCTATCGCGAGGTTAATGCCTTTCAGCTTTCCCATGGGGGATCCAAAACCATCGAAGTGCTTTGCAATACCATGTCCTACAAGTTCTTTTTCACGATAAGATAATGCGGTGGGCCCATCGCTATGAAAGAAAACACAATTGCCATCATGGGAAATGATGTTATCGAAATTACCGGAAACTTGTAGTCCTGTATTTAATTCTATCGTTCCCAATTCTCGAGAGTCAATAAGTTTTTGAATCCCTGAAAGTCCGCCTTTCCGAATGGCCATGGTATTGGCAAATTCTTCAAGTACTTGACTCAAATAGGCAAAATCCGGTGTGACGAACAGCTGAGGTTGAGGTTTAGTAATATCAAAAGGGGTAGTGGCCGCTTCAAGGGAATAGGGTATTTTTTTCACCTCGTCGGTCATGCACCAAGCGCTTTCACCGATTGAGGAAAGAAGGCCCGCACCATAAATTTTTGGCTGTTCTACAGTACCGATGAGACCATATTCCACTGTCCACCAATGTAAATTGCGTATCAACGCGATTTCACTGGGTTCGCCCATATTTTGCTGTAAGTCCTCAATAGTTTTTTCCGCGGCTTCGATAGCGTCCTTAGAGGTGCCAGAAGCCTCTTTGATGATACTTAAATGCCGAACGGCTTCATATAGTTCAAAATCTTTTGCATTTGAAATGGCCTTGCATCCGATTTCACCAAAACGTCTTAAGTACTCGGCATATTCTGGATTGGCAATAATGGGTGCATGGCCTGCACCTTCGTGTATGATATCCGGGGCCGGAGTGTATTCGATATGTTCCAATTGTCGAATGTCGGATGCGATGACCAAAACGTTATAAGCCTGAAATTCCATAAAGGCCGAAGGCGGTATAAAACCATCCACTGCAACGGCTGCCCAACCGATTTCCTTTAAAATACGGTTCATACCGTACATATTGGGAATATGATCGATAGAGATCCCTGTTTTTTGCAGCCCCTCTAAATAAGACGTATGGGCCACTGTGCTTAGATAATCCACATTTTTGCGCATCACATACCTCCAAACGGCCTGATCAATGGCCGTATAATCCCCGTAATCTTGTGGCTTAATGAACTGCCTTAGATGCTCTGGGAGTTTATCTAAAATAGAATTGCTTTCATACTGCATAGTACTGCCTTTTTTGGCAGTTTAAAGGTACAAAAAAGCCTTCGACCCAAGGGCCGAAGGCGAAATCAATTCTATTTTTTAACGCTTAGTTTGCCGCCACCGCATTTGGTGGATATTGTTGCAAAATTTCCGCTACAAATTCGCGAATACGCGCTTCTTTTTTCTCTACGTTGCTCGTATTGTTCAAGGTGCCAACGCCTTTGCCCTGCCACACAAGCGATTTGTTTTTGGCATCAATGAGATCAATATATAGTGAACCTTGGGTTCTTGTGCTAACACTAGGACCGCCCCAGCCGAAACCTGGACCAAAACCGCCCCAACCCCAACCGGGTCCGAAGCCTCCCCAGCCCCAGCCCCAGCCACCGCCCCAACCCCAACCGAAGTTGTTGTTGTAGACATCTACCTGTTCGCTTTCTTTGGTGAAGATACTTACCAAAATATCAGGGGATTCTGATTTTGTAAATCCTCTGCTACTCATTTCAGATTCGATGGCACGCAGGATGCGTTTTTTGTCCAAATCCGAAATTTGGGCCCGATCGATTCCTGTTTTATAGAAGGCGTAGGATTTGTAATTTGTAAAGTTGGTATCCCTATCATAGTCACTTAGCACTCGCACGCTGGTACAAGAGGCCAAGAAGAGTACCAATAACATCGGTGCTGCGATTAATTTTATTCTTTTCATCATACTATTTTTTTTAGTTAAATGGGTTATTCATGTCCGCACGTTAAAACTTCAAAAATCGTGCCGAAATAGCCAATTTTTTATTGTGAATTGGTCTTGGGGTCATAACCATAAGGGCAATGGCGGCAACCGCTTTCACAGCAGTACCCTCTTTTTCGGTGATATTGTTCCGTAAAAACCCGGTACCCTTCTTCCGACCAATAAAAATCACCTTCCTCTATGGGTATGATTTCCTTCATTAAATGAGTTTTTTTGGCTGTAATAGCAGCTAAATGTGCCTCAAAGCTACTTTATTTATGTTGATAATTGAAAAATCAGTCTATCGAAAACTATCCATTTTAAAGGGAAAATGGTACATTTCGACGCTAAAGTATACTTGTTGGTAACGAAGTTAAGTTAGGAATATAAACAGCGTTACAACAATTATCTTTGTAGGTGTTCGTTCTAAACAGTGAACCATGATAGTAGTATTTAAACACTTTTTCTATAGTAATTATGTTGGCCTCTCCTTTTGGCCTTTCATAATTTTAAAGCATGATGCTCTAAAAGAGGACGCAGTGTTGATCAATCATGAGAAAATTCACCTTAGACAACAAATAGAATTGTTGATTCTTCCTTTCTATATTATTTATGTTACAGAATGGTTGTTGCGTTCCTTATGGTATCTAAACTTCTACCGCGGCTATCAGAATATCAGTTTTGAACAAGAGGCCTACCATAACGAACACGACATGGACTATCCCAAAAAGCGTAAAATTTTCGGTTTTATTAAATACCTTTGAAGTCCTAAAACTCAAAGTTGCAAAGTAAGAATCAGAAGGTTTCCCTTCCTATATTAACTTCAAAGAAGATTGCACTTCATATTAAGCGAGAAGATTTGTTGCATCCCTTTATTTCTGGGAATAAGTACCGCAAGCTTAAATATAACTTGGAAATTGCTCTAAAGGAGGGTTGTAAGACCATGTTAACCTTTGGAGGGGCATATTCCAATCATATTGCTGCAACCGCTTTCGCAGGCAAGGAAAAAGGGTTTCGAACCATCGGAATCATTCGTGGTGAAGAATTAGGGGATAAGTGGCAGACTAATGCCACCCTAAATTTTGCGTATACCTGTGGAATGGAGCTACATTTCATATCCAGGGAAGCCTATCGTACCAAGACGTCTTCCTCTTTTTTAGATAAGTTGAAAAACGATTTTGGGCCTTTTTACCTTTTGCCAGAAGGTGGCACAAATACTGCAGCTGTTCGTGGCTGTGAAGAAATATTAACCGCCCAAGATGCCGAATTTCAAGTAATTTGTGGATGTGTGGGAACAGGTGGAACCTTAGCTGGTATTGCAAATTCGACTTCCCATAATCAGCAGGTATTGGGCTTTCCTGCCTTAAGGGGTGATTTTATACAACAAGATATTCGTAAATTTGCGGTCAATGAAAATTGGAAACTGAATTTCGATTATTCGTTTGGAGGTTATGCGAAGATTAATGAAAGACTAATAAAATTCATTAATGAGTTCAAAGCCAAAACCGGAATTCCGTTAGATCCTATTTATACCGGGAAGATGCTTTTTGGTATTTTAGACATGGTTAAAAATGATAAATTCGACCCTGGCACCGCAATTTTGGCTATTCATTCGGGCGGTTTGCAAGGCATCGAAGGAATGAATCAAAGATTAAAAAAGAAAGATTTACCATTGCTCACAATATGATAAAGAGACTATTGCTTTTTGCCTTGCTTGGTGTTTTTATGCTGAGTTGTAAAACCAAGCATAAAGTAACGTACGGAAAAGGAAATACGACCGCCGAGGTCAAAACCAAAAGAAAAGTAACTCCCCAAAACCAATTTAAAGGAGGGCCATACGCGTTGCCTGATGACAATGGCAAGTTTATGCGCTATGAAATCAATTCCGTAGATGCATATATCGATTTTTTCGCGGAAACCGCACAGTTAGAAATGAAAGCTTATGGCATACCAGCCAGCATAACTTTGGCACAAGGCCTGCTCGAAAGTGGATTGGGAAAAGGAGAGCTTGCCCTGAAATCAAACAACCATTTCGGAATTAAATGTCATTCTACTTGGACAGGGGATTATGTCTTGCATGATGACGATGCCAAGGGCGAATGCTTTCGTAAATATAACCACCCCATGTATTCGTACCGTGATCATAGCATGTTTTTATCGGGTCGTTCGCGTTATGCAAGTTTGTTTGAATTAGATAAGGACGATTACAAAGGTTGGGCACAAGGATTACAGAAGGCTGGCTATGCCACTGATAAAAAATATCCACAAAAACTAATATCCTTAATTGAACGATATGAATTGCAGCGTTTTGATGATGTTACGGTTGAAGCAGCTACAGTATCAAAAGATTCCGACGTTTCCTGGATTTCTGAAAAGGTTGAGGGAGCAGGGGAGATGAATGCACAATCGACTTCATCCTCCGATGTGCTACATACAGTGGTCAAAGGTGACTCGCTCTGGGGACTTTCGCGAAAGTATGGCACCACTGTAAATCAGTTACGACAGTGGAATGGGATGTCGAACAATAATCTTTCCATCGGGCAACAATTAGTGGTCAAGAAAAACTAAAGCACGCACCCAACATGATATATCAGCGCAGTAGTGCCTTGTTTGCTGAGGCGAAAAAGTATATTCCTGGTGGCGTAAATTCACCGGTTCGCGCCTTTAAGGCTGTGGGTGGTGACCCTATTTTTGTGAAGGAGGCGCAAGGCGCCTACCTATATGACGAAGATGGGAATCGCCTTATCGATTATATCGCATCATGGGGACCAATGATCTTGGGTCACGCACACCAGGCAGTTGTTCAGGCTGTCATTGAAAAAGCGAAAAAGGGCACTTCATTTGGTATGCCTACCGAAATCGAAACAGACTTGGCTCAACTCGCGGTTTCCATGGTTCCCAATATCGACAAAATTCGTTTTGTGAATAGTGGTACTGAGGCATGTATGAGCGCCGTGCGCTTGGCCAGGGGTAACACTGGGAAAGATAAGATTATCAAATTCGCCGGTTGTTATCACGGACATTCCGACTCGTTCTTGATTCAGGCTGGAAGTGGTGCGATCACGTTCGGAAGCCCAAACAGCCCAGGCGTTACTCAGGGAACTGCTAAAGATACGCTCTTGGCTGATTTTAATGATTTGGAAGCGGTACGTTCCTTGACCCAGGCGAATAAAGGAGAAATCGCCGCTGTAATCATAGAACCTATTGCCGGTAATATGGGATGCATTATTCCTACTGATGAATTTATTCATGGCCTACGAGAATTGTGCACCCAAGAGGGCATATTATTGATTTTCGATGAGGTCATGACAGGCTTCAGATTGGGCAGAGGAGGGGCACAAGAGGCCCTAGGAATCGATGCCGATATCGTCACCTTCGGAAAAGTTATTGGTGGAGGATTACCCGTCGGCGCCTTTGGTGCGTCGTCTGAAATCATGAGTCATTTGGCACCAGATGGCCCAGTTTACCAAGCGGGCACCCTAAGCGGTAACCCCTTAGCCATGGCTGCCGGCCTGGCTATGTTGACCGAACTTAATGACAAACCTGAGATCTTCGAAAGCTTAGCCAAGAAAACCGAATACCTACACTATGGTTTGGAAAAATCGTTGATGACCAAGAATATTCCCTTTCAAATAAATAGATACGGGAGTATGATTTCGGTGCATTTTACAGAAGCACCAGTAGTTGATTTTAAGTCCTCTGCCAAGGGCAACAATGATACCTTCAAAGCCTATTTTCATGGCATGCTTCAAAACGGCATCTACCTACCGCCTAGCGCCTTTGAAAGTTACTTTTTGAACGATGCCTTAAGTTACGCAGATTTAGACGAGACGATCAAGGTCGTTGAAGGATTGAAATTATAAAGTTCATTTAGGTTGTAAATTTCTGTCTTTGACAGGAATCACAAACTTTAATCCTGACCAAATTTCATTCACCGAACACACTTTTATATCTACGAGACCGGCCTTCAAACCTATTTCCCGAACTATATTTCCGGTGAGATCTGTTTCGACCTTAGATGATTTTTTAGGCCAGGAAATCCATATCATTCCATTTTCAACGATTTGGTGTCGCAATTGGCCAATATCGGCTTGCAATTGCATTTTGGACTTGGAGAAATAGTGTATAAAATCTTTTTTGGTTTGAAGTTCTGCAGTTTCATGGGCTTCAGGAGGAAAATCCGCAAAGAGTTTAAAGTAATAACCGGGCTGGTTGACCAGTTTTATATGGTAACCTTGCTTTATCCCCAGCTTTTTGGCAAGGGGAGTTCCTGAATAAGCAGCGCTTTTCATACCTAAATTATTTCCTGGAATACATGTTCTTTACGCTCTGAATGTATTATCTAAAGTTAGTAAAAGTCTTGCCATCATACCGGTACGCACCGGCCAAGGTTCCAAACCAAATGTTGTTGCCGCTATCTTCTACAATACCAAAGAACATTCCTTCTTCTGATATAACTTCAGTCACAAACGGACTATCATTGGCCAACGTTTCAACAGCATAGCGCGAGAGTACCCATTCTTTTCTAGATTCACTCTCTGAGCTGGTCCATATATTTCCTTTTGCATCTTCATAGATATAGCCGACAAATTGCTTGGTGAAATTCGTAAGATCGGTGCCATCGTATTTCCATAGCCCATCCTCCCCGCCGAGCCACAAGAAACCGTTGCGATCAAGTAGTACGCAGCGTACATTCCTAAAAGGCGAGCCGTCTTTGTTAACCAACACCACAAAGGTACTACCGTCGTAATGGAAGGCGTACCCTCTAGTTCCAAACCACAATTTGCCGGTTTCGTCTTCCACAATAGAATTCACATCATTATGCGGCAATCCTTCCGCTATGGTGTAGTTTCGAAATTGTTTTCCATCGTAACAGCTCAGACCGCCTGTAGTGGCAAACCAAATAGTACCTTGCCTATCTTCATAAATATGGGTTACCCTGTTATCAACCAAACCGTCTTCTACGGTATAGTTTTTGAATGACGACCCATTATAATAGTACACACCTTCGCCAATAGAACCGAACCAGAAATTACCCGTGCGATCTTCCAAAGCCGAGAAAAAACGACTTGTACTGACCCCTTTGGTCATATTGGTAAAGTGAGTCCCATCGTACTTGACTATACCTTCCCAAGTAGCAAGCCATATGTTCCCATTTCGATCTTGTATAATGTTACGGGTGATACTGCTTGGGGCCTCGGTGCTGCTATTAAATTCAGGTACCTGACTTCTTTGAACCTGCGTA